>JADGRD010000333.1 GCA_017881285.1 Pseudomonadota bacterium
GCCGCTCCCCTGAGCTCGCACGTCCGCGCGCAGCAACTTGATGAGGAGGCCTGCGCGGCGTGCCACGCGGCCGATCAGACCGAGACCGATGGCAAGGCCTTGCCGGCCGTGACGCCCGACCTCTTCAAAGGCACACCGCATCAAGCGATCGGATGTACCTCCTGCCACAAGATCGATCCAACCGCCGAGGTTCCGGAAGGTCGCACAGCGCACAAGCCCTTCTCTGCAGTTGATTGCTCCCTCTGCCATCAGAGCAGCATGGTGAAAGTGGAAAACCAGAGCATCCCCATCCTGTATCGCCAGAGCGTGCACGGCGTAGCCAAACTGGGCAAACAGGATCCCCGCGCCCCCCGTTGCCAGAACTGCCACGGTTCCCATCGCATCCTGCCCCCTGCCGACGCGGGATCCCAGGTCTCCCGCAAGAACATCACCTCCACCTGCGCATCCTGCCACATCGACCGCGAAGACAAACCCTGGCAACTGAAGAGCAGCGAACGGGTGAAAGCCTACGCCTCCAGCATCCACGGCAAGTTCAACGCGGCCTTCGCGAATCTCCCGGCGGCCGTCTGCACGGACTGTCACGGCGAACACGACATCGCCAAAGTCTCCAAGAAGGAATCGTACGTCGACCGTTACAAGCTGCCGCAGACCTGCTCGAAGTGCCACCAGAAGATCGCGGACGCCTACCGCGAGAGCGTGCACGGGAAGCTGCTCGCCCAGGGCAATGCTGACGTTCCCACCTGCACCAGTTGCCATGGTGAACACACCATTCAGAAGCACAGCGACCCCAACTCGCCCGTCTATTCAGGGAACGTGACCAAGACATGCAGCGCGTGCCATCAGAACGCGCTTCTGAGCTCGCGATACAAGATGCCACCCAACCGCGAGGGCACCTACAATACGAGCTTCCACGGTATCGCCCATGGCTTCGGCGACACGCGGGCAGCCAACTGCGCGAGCTGCCACGGCTCGCATGACATCCTCCCCTCCAGTGATCCGAAATCCAGAGTCAACCCCAAGAACTTGGGCGAAACCTGCGGGAGCTGCCATTCCGGCCCTACGCAGTTCGTGGCGCTTGGCAAGATCCATCAGAACCAGACGCTCAGAGACAATCCCTTGGTGTTTCTCATCAAGCTCTTCTATCTCATCATGATCATCGGGACGGTGGGGGGATTCATCGCCTATATCGTCCTTGACCTGTTCAGCCACTATGCGCGAAGATTATTCGCTCGGCTGCAGGGCAGAGATCCTGAACCCAGGCACAAAGTGGCGGGGAAGGTCTACCTTCGCTTCCCCCTGAGCTACCGGGTTCAACACATCATCATGATGTTGAGCTTCCTGACGCTCATCTTTACCGGGCTTCCCATCCTGTTCCCCGAATCGAGTTTCTTCAAATCTGTTTTCAATACGCCCGGAAGCTTCGAATTGCGTGGCTTGATCCACCGTGGCGCCGCGCTCGTGCTCATCGCCCTGACGCTCGTGCACGCGTTTTTTGTGCTCACCTCCAGACGGGGGCGCAAGGACGTCGCGGAGATGATGCCAAGAATCAAGGACTACAAGGATTTCAGGAAGCTCATCGCCTTCAACTTGGGCCGATCCAAAGAGCGCCCCGCCTATCCAAGATTCAACTTCATCGAGAAGTTCGAGTATCTGGCCGTGGTCTGGGGTTCGTTCATCATGATCCTGACGGGATTCCTGCTCTGGTTCCCCGGGTGGACGATGCGTCACATGCCCAAGCTCGGCATTGACATCGCCGCCGCGATCCACGGCTATGAAGCGGCGCTCGCCTTTTTGGCCATCATCATCTGGCACCTGTACTCCGTCATCTTCAGCCCGGAAGTCTGGCCCATGAGCAAGGTGTGGCTGACGGGAGAGCTGACCGAGGCGGAGATGGAGCATCACCATCCGCTCGAATTGGAGAAGCTGAAAGAGACGGAGACGCCGCCGAAGAGCGATTCCGACGAGAGCAAGAAGTAGTCGAGGAGTGACCGGCCGGTTACTTCGCCCGCCTCGTCTTGCCGGACTGGATCTCATGGATCACGTCCTTGCGCTCGACGACCACCTGCCAACCGCGGCGCTTGGCGATGCGGAAGAGCGCCTGGTTGGGATTGAAGCAGATGGGATGCTCGACCAGTTCGAGAAAACCAACGTCGGCTTCGGTGTCGCCCACGCCGACCGAGCCGGCGAGGGTCAGACCATCCTTCTCGATGGCTCGCTTGACGACCTTCGCCTTCGAGTTGATCACGTCGAGGTGAAGGGCGCCGCCGGTAAAACGCCCGGTCTGGTCGAGCTCGAGCACGCGGCCGTAGATCTTGTCGAAGCCCAGCTCGCGGGCGAAATCGTCGACCAGGTACTTGGGCGAGTGCGAGACGGCGAGCATGAAGTAGCCACGCCGCCGCAGGGTGGCCACCAGGTCGCGCGTGTAGCGGTAGACGCGCCGCCGGTGGGCGCGCACCGTCCGCCGCACCAGCGGGATGAACTCGGCCTCGGTCACGCCGACGATGTGGCGGCGAAACGCGGCGACCACGGCGTCGATGTACTTCTCGTACGTGCCCTTGCGATCGAGCCAGCGACGGTGCGCGGCTGCGTACACCCGGCGTGCCCGTGCGGGGAACAGTCCGGCGCCGATGAGCGCCTCCACACACTCGATGAGCAGGCTCGACCGAAAGATGGTGCCATCGATATCGAATACCGCGACCCTCCGCCGCGCGGCCGCGGACAAGCGCCGTCTATTTGTGCTGGTCAGCCTCGCCATCGTGTTCGCTGTCCATTCTAGCCGCAGCCTCCCGCGAAGACCGGAAAAGTCCGTGGCCGGAAGGATAGGATTTTCCCATGCGCCTCGCCGTCATCGCCGACGTTCACGCCGATGTCCGCGCCCTGCGGGTCGCGCTGGCGCAAGCGGAGCGGCTCGCCTTGGTGAGAACTGGCGTGGTCGATCGCTGGCAATGACCCGCGCCTCGACGGCGCCAAGTCAGCCGCTTACCAGGATCAGGACGAGTTCCTCGGCACGCCTGGCGCCGATGAAAGCGAAGACGAACCGCCCGTGGCCGCGGAACCGTCCCTGGGCTAGTTTCACCTGACACCCGCGATTTGCGCAAACCTTGCGGCCGGGTTTCAATCGAGGGATGCGCATCCCGGCCGGCGTCCTCCTCTGCATCGGATTCACCCTGGTGGCTGCCGCCGCCTCCGCGGACACCTACTACAAGTATCGCGACAAGAACACGGGCCGCGATGTCTTCGTGAATCGGCTGGATCAGGTTCCCCGCAAGGTTCGCGGCCAAGCCAAGATCGTGCTCGAAACCGACGCGCCCGCGGCCGAACCGGCGCAAGAGCCGCCCGTGGAGATCATCGAGCCTCCGACCAAGACCGGCCGCCCGACGATCCACAACGCGCAGCCGGCGCCCCCCAGCGGCGAAGACCTGCGCGCGGCCCTCGCGGGCAAGAACCTGTGGCGGGACGGGCCCGCGCTGGCCGGCGCCGCGGTCGACGCGAAGCTCGTGAAGGCAGGTGCGCCCTCCCTCACGGGCGCGGAGCGCGGATCTCTCGGCAGCTTGCTCATCACCATTCTTGTGGCATCCATCGTGGCGGGCCTGGCCGCCCTTGTGGCCTGGATCGTGATCCTGGTGACCGCGGTCCGGGACGGCCGCCTGTGGTGGGCGCTCTTCATCTTCCTCTTCTCGCCCTTGGCCTACGTGTATCTCTTCCTCCACGCCGGCAAGGACCGCGCCCTCTTCAAGACCTTGTGCGCCCTCGGCATGTTGTCCCCGGCCCTGGTCGGCCTCGTCGGGGCGTGGCGCTTCTATGCCTGGTTCCACGCGGTCATCCAGGCGCGCGGCGGGCGAATCTAAAGTCCGCCGGACCGGGCCTTGAAGAGCTCCAGGAGCTGTTTGCGGCGCGCGCTATCGGGGAACATCCGTTGACAACGGTCCAGGGTCGCTTCAGCCTCGGTGAGGCGGCCCAATTGCGCCTGCGCGTTGGCGAGCCATTCGCACGCGGGGCGGAGGCTTGACATACCGTGCAAAGCCCGCTCGAAATGGCCTTCGGCCGCGGCGTATTCGTGGCCCCGCGAGGCCGACCAACCGAGCGTCAGATCCCGCCAAGGCGAATCGGGCGTGGGCAGAAGTGGCCTGGGCGGGGGTCGATCCGCACGGATCAGCAAGGTTGCCACGTGGTCGGAGTACAGCGGCAGCCAGCGCTCGGACTTGCGGAGCTGTTCGAGCTGCTTCGAGTCGCGGCGGGGCCACAGGACGAAGTCAGCGCCGGAGTCCCAGACCACATCCTCCCATCCCTTGCGCAGGTCCAGGACCCGCAGGTACTGCCGGTAGGTCTTCTCGTCAAACACCGTGCCGGCGCGGCCGTCGATGAAGACCTGCAGGCGTCCTTCCGTCCGCAAATCGACGTAGCCGCCCCAATTGTACAAGGTGAAGACCTTGCCTTCGATGTGGTTTACCTCGACGAGATTCATGGCTTCGACGGGGAAGCTGTCAAGCGAGGTCAGGTAGAGAAAAGCGCTGCCAGAAAGCGGATAGGGAAGAAGCCGCAGACCGCCCCAGACGACGGCCGCGACCGGCAGGGCGATCTGCCAGACGCGCGGCCGGTCCAGCCGGGGCAGAGCGCGTGCGATGCGCGGGCGCAGCCAGGAAGAGACCGCCGCCAGAGCGGGGGCCAGCAGCAGACTCTGTGCGATGCCGAAGAGCGGAATGAAGCGGCGGCTTCTGATGGACAGGACCAGCGTAAGCAGCCCGAGAGCCACGCTGGAGAGGATAAGGCGAGGCTGCCGCCGGTAGGCGCCCGCGCCCAGCACGATCGCCACCGACGCCACGAAGACGGCAATCGAGGGATAGTAGAGGCTGCTCCGGATGCCTCCCGGCTCGTACGGAGGCAACCATTCGGCCACGCGAAGAAAGAGCGAATGACTGTTCTGGGCAAATCGGATGGGCCACAGGAGAGCGTCACTGCCGTTGGCGTTGACGAGGCAGGCAAGCAGGCAGGCCAGGCCGATGGCGGCCGCTCGCCGGGGAGCCTCGCCGTAGAAGAACGCAATGACCAGCACCGTGATGATGGTGATCAATCCCAGCAAGAAACCGCTGTGCAGATTCGCCCACAGCATGAAGACCAGGGGCAGGAGCCACAGCCGGCGCGACAGGGGCAGCGCGAACGCGAGAATCACG
>JADGRD010000334.1 GCA_017881285.1 Pseudomonadota bacterium
CCGAGGTGGAACGTTGCCCAACGGCCGACCAACGACGCGAGCAGGGCGTCCGGTTTGTCGAGGCGGGACGCGATCGCGAGCGCGCGCACGTAGACCGAGCGCACCTCTGGGCTGTTCCAGCCTTGCGTATTGATTAGCGCTGGGCCGAGGTTGATCAGCAGATCGAGCTCCTGCTCGTCGCGCTCGCGGCTGGCCGGCAGTCTCGCCAGAAGGTCGAGCGCGCGACCGAGTTGTGCGACGGCTTCGGGATTCGCCGCTCGGCGCAGCGACTGTCGGCCGGCGCGGCTCCACCAGAGCGTCGCCGCAGCGTCGAGACCGGCCTCGGTAAGGTGCTGCGCGACAATCTCCGGCTCCGCCGCGGCGCTAGCCGGTAAGGTGTTTTCGATCGCCTGCGCGATGCGCGCATGCAGCTCCTGCCGTCGCGCGCGCAGCAGGCTCGCGTATGCGGCGTCGCGCACCAGCGCGTGCTTGAACGTCAGCATCGCGCGCGGCGGTGTGCCGCGGCGAAACATTATTCCAGCGTGGACAAGCTGGTCGAGCGCGGCCTCGAGGTCGCTCGCATCGCGGCCCGCCACCGCGGCGAGCAGCTCGTAGGAAAACTCGCGCCCGATCGTGGCGCCGATCTGCGCAATGTCCTTTAGTGGCGCGAGGCGGTCGAGGCGCGCCATAAGCGACGCCTGAAGGCTCGTCGGAATAGCGAACGCGGGCAGCGGTCCGGCAAGCACGTAGCGTTCGGCTTCCTCGGTCAGCAGGTCGCCCTCGAGCACCGTGCGTGTGAGCTCCTCGATGCGTGCGTTGACTTTGGGTGAGTGGCTGCTGACCGTGCGCAGCGAACGCAGGCCGGCCTCGATGGTGCCGCGCTCGGCGCGCGCGGCCCGCAGTTGCGCCTGCAGTTGATCGGCCTGACCCCGTAGCGAATCGTAGGCGACGTTCGCGCTCTTCTCGAACTGGGTCACGTCGGAGTGGAGGTGCTCGTCGATGATCCGCTGGAGGTTCTTCTGTTCGTTGAGCAGGCGCTGCACGTCGGGGTGCCCGTCGGCCAGCCCCTGGGCGCGCAGTTCCGTCAGCTTGCGGTTGACGGTGCTCAAGGCATCGCGGTCGGCCTGCGCCGATTGCGACTTGGCCTGGCTGAGGGCGCTGCCCCGGTGGAGCTGGCTGCGCACGCCTTCGA
Organism: Pseudomonadota bacterium; assembly: GCA_017881285.1. Classification (GTDB taxonomy): domain Bacteria; phylum Myxococcota_A; class Polyangia; order Fen-1088; family Fen-1088; genus Fen-1118. The sequence continues at coordinate 1,172 of JADGRD010000334.1, forward strand.
GCTCGCCGGCCAGGCGGTCGACGCGGCCGGCGACCTCGATTCGCTTCGATTCCAGCTCCGTCTGCGAGCCCGGGCCGAGCGTGGACTGCGCGAGAATCTGGTCGGAGTTGGCTTCCCGAAACTGCACGCTCTCCCGCGCGATGTCCTGCAGCCGCCGGTCGGCGGCCTCGGTTTGCGTGCGCATGAAATCGACCTCGGCCACGAAGACCTTCAGCTTCTTCTCGATCTCGGTGTCGATGTAGTTCCGCAGGTGAACGTCGAGGAAGCGCAGATGCCAGTCACCGCGGCCGCTCAACAGGGGCGGGGTTATGACCGCAGTGTAGGTGTTGTTGCCAATGCTCTCGAAGCGCATGCGCTTGGCGATGGCATCGGCCCACGGCTCGTTGGGATCGGGCGCGCCCATCTTCCTGAGGGCGCCCATGATGCTTTCGCGGCTCAGGAACGACCGCTCGGCGCCCGCGAAGAACTGCGTGGGATCGGCCGGGGAGGGGCGCATCTCGGGGTCGATGGGATTCGTCCGAGGCGCGGGGTGCAGGGTGACCACGCAATACGCCGCGCGCACCGGCGGGAAATAGTCGAAACTGGCCGCCCCCAGCGTGACCCCGACGGCCGTGAGGCCGAGAATGAGCCACATGCGCCGACGCAGATACCTGACGGCGCGGATGACCTTGAGGATCACGTCGTCGAGGGAGGGCGCGGCTTCTTCGCTGTCGGCCAGGCGTCGCGGCCTCTCCACCGACGCGGCGGGCGGCACCTCGACGTAGCGAAACTCCTGCCGCGGGACGGGGGTGATGCGGCGCGCGGGCGACCGGGCGGGCACGCCCTGGACCGTGGAGCGTTCGGGCACCAGCGCCGTGCTTTGCGCGGGGTTCTTGGCCGCGGCCGCGCTCTCGTCGGCGAAGGTGAGAATGGTGCTGCCCAGGCGAAGCGTATCGCCATGGATGAGGCGGGCGTGGTTCACGCGTTTGTCGCGCAGGAAGGTTCCCTCGGCCGAGCCCATGTCCTCGACCGTGTAGCCGAAGCTGTGCTTGATGATGCGCGCGTGGAAGTCCGACACGGTGGGATCGAGGAGAACCACGTCGGCGTTGTTCGACCGGCCGATGATGGTGGGGTTGCGGTTGATGGGAAAAACTCGCTCGCCGCCGCCCGACTCCGCGACGGTGAGCACGGCCCGGCCGGCGCCAAGCTGGGCGCTCGTGCGCGAAACGAATTCGCTGAAGCTCAGCGTCTCGTGCGCCGGGTTGTCGTCGTTGTCGCCTTCGTGCCCCATGGCTTGCGTCCTGTCCTACCAAGGAACATGGTGCAGCGACAATCCCTCTTGAGCAAGCGGCGAGCCGCCGGCGGGCAAGAGGACGGTGGCGATGAGCAGTTCGTCGTCCGCGAGGAACCGTCCCACCAAGGAACCGGCCGGCGCGACGCAACGAGCGGCGCCGACGAATTCGGCCAGGAAGTGGCCGTGCCGCGGCAAGACCTGGATGTGCACGTCCGGGAAGTCGAGAAACCGCCCGCACAGGGGGTAGATGGCCTTATAGACGGCCTCCTTCGCCGAGAAGATCAGGCGGGCCCACACCCCCGGTTCAGCGGCCGCGAGTGCCGCCCGCCCTTCCTCGGCGTCGAGCACGCGTGGCCACAGCCCGGGGCAGAGCGGTTGCCGCGGCCCGGCGTCGACCCCCAAGCCGGCGACCAGGCGGCGATGGGCGACCGCGACCCCGCAGTATCCACTGGCTCCCACCTCGGTGTGGGTGATGCTGCCGACCACCGCGCCCGGCCAGAGCGGGGCGCGATCGGGGCCAGCCAGCAGGGGAAAGTCGGTGATGCCCAAGTCGGCAAGCGCCCGGCGCGCACAACGCCGGCCGGCCACGAACTCCCGTCGTCGTTTCTCCGAGAAGTTCGCGACGAGCGCTACTTCCTCATCGTAGAGCGGTTCCCCATGCTCGCCAAGAGAGGTTTCGTGCGTGACGATGCCCGACTGTCCGAAGAGGGCCGCCAGACGCAGTTGCGTATGCAGAGCAGCACAACGACACGGGAGATGCTCCCTTCATTGACCTGTGGCCCGAGAGCAAGCTGGAGACGCTGTTGTCGCAGAGGCCCGGTATAGCTGCCGCACACGGGCTTCGATGACTCCGGCAGGCCGAACCCTCCAATCTCGTGAACGAGCGGGGGCTGCGAACCCGGCCGAAATGGGACTGCCGTATGGGCTGGGGTCTCTAGGCTCACGGGGTGCTTCGGCCCTCTATCTACCGGTCCGCGGCCTCGCGCCAAGAGGGTCACTTGGTCGGCTATGCGGATGTCCGGGCTCGATTTCTTGGGGAGGGTTAGTTGCAGACATCGTGCTAGAAAGGCCATAGCCCAGGGGGACGGATGACTGTGGCCAGCACCACGACGAGCAACGCTGCGCTGATCATCGCGATCATCGCGGCAGCAATCAGCCTCCTCGCGGCCGGCTGGAACGCTTTGAGCTTTTACCTGCAGGGCAGCCGCGTCCGGGTCGAGATGAAGATCGGGCAGGTCGACTCGGCGGGGACGTTCTACCAGGAACCCATTCGAGAGCCGGGTCGCACGCCGGCGTCGTGGCGAGGTTCCACAAGGTCTGATCCGTTCCGCGCCGACGTCACCATCCTGACCGTTCGGAACCGAGGCCGGATACCGATCACAATCTCGGGCGTCCAACTCGACTTCGCTCATGGGCCCACCGAACGAGGGCGACGCGCGTTCACCGGGACATTCCTGGTGCCAGGAGAGCTGAAGCTTCCCCGCCGACTCGAAGCAGGCGACGCCTGCATGTTTATCCAGGCATGGCGGCCGATGATCGGTCACCTCCGGAACGACGTCAAGGTTCTCCGAATGCGCGGCCAGGCGATGCTGGGCTCCGGGAAAATCGTATGGTCGCGGAGACCGCTGATCCGGCGCCGATGGTGGCTCCTTCCGGAGCGTTGGCGGGTACCCACGGACACCCCGGATGTTCGGGAGCGGATCTTCACCGAGTTCTTGGTTCACACCGATCAGTCGGGTGAGTCGCCGCTACGGGAGGCCGGGAGTATGGCCACGATGGCCTACTTCACCTTGAAGCGCGGGCACACCAGGGACGAGCTCGTCGAGCGCCTTGATCATCCGCACGGGAGTTTGGTGTTCATGCTGTACGAAATCGACCGACTCTTTCATGAGGCAGAGGACCATCCGGTCCAGTAGTGAACCCAAGGACAACCCCTGGCCCGGCCCAGGCACCGCCTCAAAGGTGCCTCAGGCCTCGCTACGCGGTCCTTGACCCCGGGTGCCAACCGGGAAAGGGCCGCTCCGCTATCGGGAAGGATCGAAGCGTTGTGGAGCAAAGGGATGGGAACCCGCGAAAAAGCCTTGGTACAGCGGGGGCCAAAGCATGGACGGTGCCTCTCCCAGAAGCTCGACGGCCTGCCCGGTGCTCCAGAAATGCATAACGACGGACGTCAAGTGGGTTGCCGATATCGCCTCGGGATACTCAAGCAGGAAGTGAGCGAGCAGTTCTTCGCTTGCAAAGCAACGGCCCATCTGATCGGGAGCACCGACAGTGATCAGTAACCGGTCGTTGCCGGCCTTGTCTTTCCTCTTGATCTGCTGACGGAGATTCGCCCACTCGTCAGGCGCTGTGTGATCGGATTGAAACGCTAGACCGACTGCGATGCCCGTCATTGCAAACAGCCCCGAGGCGGGCGCCCCGCCCAGCAGTGGAACGGTATAGAACGTTACGTCTCCAGGGCTCCTCACAAAGGGGTTAGCCGAGAGCTGCTCGGGCGGGGCTTGGTCGACCGGCATAGCGAATTGCTGCGGATCTGGCAGGTGCTTGACCAGCGCATCCACTACGGCGTCGTACGCGGACTGGTTATTCGGTGTGAACGGCAGGCCGGTCGGATCATCCGCCGTACCAAACCACATGACAACCTGATAGCCGCTGAGCTGGCCGATGCGGTGCCGGTGCTGAGCTACAAGTCGGTTGGTGACCTCGAAGAACAGGGACTGCGC
>JADGRD010000335.1 GCA_017881285.1 Pseudomonadota bacterium
AAGAATGCTGCTGGCACGGCTGCCTTCCGATAGCGGTCTGTGGTCTTCTCTGACCAGTACGTATGCGGTCGACGTTTTCTGTGGCCTTTTTCTGGCATCGTCCAACCGAGGGTTCGGGATCTCGTCAGAGGTATCCAGACTGTTGTCGGATCGGAACCTCGCAATCGGGTTTGACGTGTACTGCGACCCTCCCAATCCAGTAGCCGGCTGAGAGGAATCCGGGAGTTCCAGGAAAACGCCTGCTCCCGTCCGCAAGGAGCGACGCGGACTTACGCCCCCGTTCCGAGGCCGGGGCGGAGGCCGCGCCTGTTCTCACGGCTGGCGCCGTGGGCTACTCTCTTGCGCCCTGGGGGCTCAAATCTAATTCGATGGCGGTGACACTGCCGGCGGGGAAGCGCCACGTGGGGGTCAGCGGGGATTCGCGCGGGGCGAAGACGTTGGGCTGATCCTGATTGACGTACTGGCGGAGATCTTCAGGTGCGATTTCGAAAACGCGGCCGGATTGCACCGGCTGGCCCGCGACGGCGAAGGTGGCTTCGACCGCCTTGCGATATTCGAGATTGGCGACGTGGAGGAAAAGCTTGCCGGCGGTGCGGCTGGCGGCGATGTCGAGTCCTGGGGGCGCGGATTTCACGGCGATGTGCTGGGTGCCAGAGTGGCGGCGGAAGAGGCGGGCGATGGAGGCGACGGGCATCAGGTAACTGGTGCCGCGCGGGGTGGGGAGGGTAACGGCGTTGACGGTCCAGCGATTGCCCTGGAAATCGGCGGCGGTAGAGATCTTCACGCGGGCGCCGTGGCGCTGGTAGATATTGAACGTGCGGGCGTGGTAGGCGGCGGAGAGCCACTCGGAGAGGATCGGGTTGGCGTTGTGCGGGCTCAGGCTGAGATGGCCCTCGGTGATGGCGATGCCGATGCGTTTGTCGTATGACGCGATGGATTGCTCGAGAGCGGTGACGCGGGTTTCGATGTTGGCGGAGAGTTCGAGGAGTTCCTGCCAGGCGCGCTCGGGGTCGCGCTGGTAGCGCATGCCCTTGAGGATGGTGTCGGGGCGTTTCGGGCTCTGGCCCATCATGTGAATGGCGACGTAGTCGAGGTGTTCGCCGGCGCGCGCCAGGAGGTCGGGCGCCCAGAGTTTGCCGTCGCGGCCGCGATCGCCCCAACCGATCAGGCGGATGGAGGGGTCGCGCTGCTTCATGGCTTTGGCGAACTCGATGGTGTGGGCGATGGCGTCATCCTTATTGAAGGTGGCGGCGCCGTAAGAGGTCTCGTTGCCGAGTTGCCAGAGTTGTATGCGGAACGGGGCGGGGGAGCCGTGGCGTTTGCGGTCGGGGTGGTCGGGGTCGTTGGCGTAGGAGACCCAGTCGGCGGCCTCGCGGGCGTCTCCGGTGCGATTGCCTTCGGGGGTGTTACGGTAGCGCTGCTCGCCGTCGGAAAGGAAGTTGACGCAGTAGAGGGGCTCCGCGCCGGCGCGGCGGCACAGGTCGACGAACTCGCGGGTGCCGACGCGGTTGGTTTCCTTGCCTCCCCAGACGTAGTTGCGCATGGCGGGGCGGTTGGCGGCGGGACCGACGCCTTCGCGCCAGTGGTAGAAGCGGCTGAAGAGGCCACCGAAGCGGATGACGTTGGGCCCGAGGTCGCGGACGATGTCGACGAAATCCTTGCGCCAATCGTCGGTGTCGTAGTCCCAGGCGGCCTCGACGGAGGAATCGGTGATGCCGAGGGGCTCCATGAACTGCATGTAGAGATGGGGGGAGAGGTCGAATTGGGGGGTGGGGTCGAGCGCGATGGCGTTGGGCTCGGCGGCGGAGAGAGGGGTGGCGGCGGCGGCCAGGGCGAGGAAGTCTCGGCGAGCGATCACAGGGTCAGTGTGGCATATTTCGCCGGCCGCACTTTGGCAGGATGGGGGTGAGTCACGGGCGGGGAGGAAGATGTCCGAGCTTCGCTCGGATGCACAAGGCGGAGCCGTATGCCACGGTATCTTGCGCGGATCTATCGTACGGCGTGACTTCTAAGTCGCTGGCGCTTGGGATACCGCGCGAAGAAGGAGGTTCCCTCGGACTCCGTGGAGCGGAAGGTAACCGCACCTTTCAGGTAACGCTCGCTGAGCAGCCGTATGCCGTAGGTCCCCAGTCCCCGTCCGGCGCCCTTAGTCGAAAACGATCGCTGGAAGATCTGCAGGCGGACCGACTCCGCGATCACACCCGGATTGTGCACCCAGAACTCCACATCGTCACCGCAATCGCGGCTCCCCACCGCGATGGTTTCGCCCGGATGGGACGCCTCCAGAGCGTTCAGGAGCATGTTTCGGAGCACCCGCCGCAGGATGGATGGGTCGGTCTCGATCGTAATATCGTGGCTGTCTGGCGCAACCCGCACCGACCTGTCTCGGGCGAGCTCACTACCGCGGGATACTTCCATGGCGTCGCGAATTACCGAGGTGGTAGTCAGGGAGACCAGAGATACCGCCAGTTCGTCCCTTTCGGCGGAGAGCAGTTGTTGCTGGCTCTGAATCTCTTCGACCATCTGGGTCGCGCAGGCTCGAATCTGCCCCGCGTAATTCGACGCGTCCCCTTTCGCAATATATTGGAGCGCACTGGCGAGAAGTTCCACCCCTGTGGCGCTGCTCAAGACGTCGTGGAAGAAGATTCGCTCCAACTCCTCTTTTCGTTTCTCATGACTGATGTCCCGCACATAGCAGGCGGCAAATCTCTCGCCGCCGGCCACAATGGGAGAAACGCTAACCTGGACGTCGAGGCTATCCGTCCTGCCGCTGACTTTCCGGATCAGGCGGGCCTCTTTAATGGCTGGAATCCCTTTCAGCCCGTCCGTCACCGCCAGGAATGCGCCGCAGGTTTGACAGGCTTCGCTGGAGCCGCACCCCTCGCCGTCCAACGCGTGATCGCACTGAAGCGCGTCGCCGAACTTCTTGCCGAATAGAGTACTCTCCTCGACGGGGCCGGCGAGAGAGGCCAGCGCACGATTGAAGAACACGATCCGCCGCTGCTGGTTGAGTACGATGGCCACGTACGGGCAAGAGTCCAGGACCTCGCGGAAGTGTGCGAAAGAGGCGAATTTTTGGGCGTGCCCGTGCCCTTGCTGGCGAAAAGGATCCTGCATGGTCAGCCCGAAGCCTTGGGCCATGCTAGATCAAAGGGACGCAGCACAGCAATCGCTCTTGTCAGAATTAACATGTTGGTCTACTTATTCGGACCTTCATCCGACCACTCCGAAGGCGACAGGTCATCCGGTCGTCGAATTAAGAGTACAACTCCGCGACAAAGACCATCACGGGGTGTTTCACGTAGTCTGGTGAGGGAGATCTCTCCCGCGTTTCATTCGGAAGGAGATTTTACTTTGGTTACGGGGGCCGCTTGAGTTCGCAATTGACACTGCCGGTTGCGCGGCGCGACTACGCACGGCGGCGTGTGGAGCGGCGGCGTGGCGAGGGCGGCGCGCGGGGCGGGGCGGAGGCCAGCCGTAGCGCGCCGCGCAGGAGATCGCGCAGGGCGTCGGGGTGGACCCGCGGCAGGCGCACCAGGATCCACGGGTAGTTGCGGTAGTGATCGGTGAGGTAATAGGTGTCCGGACCGGCGGCGAGCAGTTCTTCGCGCTGGTCGAAATCCATGCCCACCACCAGCGTGTCGCCATCCTCCCAGAGTCGCGCGACTAGCTTGCCGCGGACCTTGAAGGCAGGCGTGCCGTACGACGTGCTTTCTTCCACGTGGTCCAACGCGAGCGCGATTTTGCGAACGTCATCGAACGTCATAGCGAACCTGACGGCCGGGGACGACTTGCCGACCACCACGATGGAGAAGGTATCCGGCACCATGGCACAAGGGTGTCGAGATCGAAGACCGATGGCGCATCACGTTTCTCCGATAGGGATGCGTACAGTATATACAACGAAGGGAACGCCGTGGATTGCGACCGCGCCGGCAGTTCGGTAGCCGTCAGGTGGAGGCAGCCGTGGCCCCGGTTGACGGGCCGCGTGCGGGGGGTGTTTTCCTTGACGTCGGGCAGAACGTCGCTTCGAGCACCTATTTTCGGTGCGTTTACTCCCAAAATACCGGCTGCGGGACCGGATTAGGTTAAGTTAGGCACTGAAGAAACGGGCCGCACTCATCTGTTTACAGGCATCACGCCGATTCGAAGCCATACTGTTGGGCAGTGAAGGAGATGTGGATGCCAACTTACAGGACGTTACATGACTAACTTACAGATAACCAGGAGCATTCGCGCTGGCGCTTTATTCCTAGTGATAGCCTCTAGTACGTTGAGTTACTCGGACGCGAGCGCCGATCAGGCGCAGTGGTCGGCCGCCGGCCAGGATCTCAGCAACTCGAGAAGCCAGCCGGCGGAGCACAAGATAGGTCCGGCGAATGCCTCGACGCTCGGTCTCAAGTGGGCGTTTGCAACGGGCGGCGACGTATCCGCTACCCCCACTGTATCCGCCGATGCCGTTTACTTTCCGGATTGGGTAGGGAACCTGTTCGCGGTGCGAAAGGACGATGGCAGCTTGATCTGGTCGCACAAGGTTTCCGATTACGATGGGTTCCCCGGCGCGGTCTCGCGCGTGAGTCCGGCACTACACAACAACGATTTGATCATCGGCGATCTTGAGAGCCCGAATCAGCCGCACAGGGGGGCGAACGTGATGGCGGTGGATCGCGGCACAGGCGTGCTTCGGTGGATCACCCAGGTTGACCAACATGTGGCGGCAATCATCACGGGCTCGCCGGTAGTGTTCAACGATGTGGTGTATGTGGGTGTGTCTTCCAGCGAGGAGAGTCTTGCCGTGGAGGCGAGCTATCCGTGTTGCAGCTTTCGCGGGAGCGTGGTCGCATTGAACGCAAACACGGGGAGTATCTTATGGAAGACCTTCTCCATGCCGGACAACCATGGTGCAGTGGATGGCTATAGCGGCGGGGCGATCTGGCAGCCGCCGGCAATCGACCCGGATCGCGGGTCGCTGTACGTGGGGACCGGTAACAACTACGAGGTCCCCGATTCCGTAAAGACATGCCTGGCGGCGGGCAACTTACAAACCGATTGCTTCGCCCCGGACGACTACTACGATGCTGCGCTAGCGCTTGATCTGAGTACCGGTCAGGTCAAGTGGTCGCACCGGTTGCAGGGAGTGGACATCTGGACGGTGGCATGCG
>JADGRD010000336.1 GCA_017881285.1 Pseudomonadota bacterium
GGCGGTAGCGGCAGCGGCGGTGCTACCGGGAGTGGCGGCGCGACCGGGAGTGGCGGCGCGCCGGGCAGCGGCGGTGCCACTGGTAGCGGCGGCACAAGGACAGGTTCCGCTGGTTCGGCGGGTACCGGCGGCGCAGCGAGCGGTTCCGGTGGTTCGGCGGGCTCCGGCGGCACAAAGACCGGCTCCGGTGGTTCGGCGGGCTCGGGAGGTTCGGGCGGCCCGGGAGGTTCGGGCGGCTCAGGAGGTTCGAGCGGCTCGGGAGGTTCGGGCGGTTCGGGAGGTTCGAGCGGCTCGGGAGGTTCAGGCGGCTCGGGAGGTTCAGGCGGCTCGGGAGGTTCAGGTAGGTCAGCTGGCTCGGGCGGCTCGGCGGGCTCGGGCGGAAGCAAGGCTTCCGGCGGTAGCGGCGGCAGCTCCGGAGGTGCCTCTGGCAGCAGCAGCGGCGGGTCCAGTGGGGCTGGCGGCAATGGCAGCGGTGGGTCGAGCTCGGGCGGCGACGCCAACCCCGCTGGCTGCAAGTGCAATGTTGGTGGCAACGGTACCGCCCCCACATTCTCCATCCTGGCCGCGTTGGGCCTGGCCCTGGCTCTCATCCGTCGGCGTCGGCGCTAGTCGGTCAAGGGCGGCGGAAGAGCGTCGGGATCGGCGCCCCTCGTCGCCGTCGTTGCTTTCCTGCTTGCGGCCCTTGACTTGTGCCGTGGCGACACGGCATACAATCGCCCTCACTCTGAAAGTGCGCCCGTAGCTCAACTGGATAGAGCACCGGCCTACGAAGCCGGGGGTTACATGTTCGAGTCATGTCGGGCGCGCCAGTGCCAAGCACGGCTTGGCCAACGGATGCCCAGCAAGCCGCATCGCCCGTTGGCCACCTGCATGGCGAAACCGCGCGAGCCCAGGCCGGGCAAACCGCGCCAAGGTGGCGGCGATCCGATCCCTCTTCCCGACCTACGAGCTACTGTGACGAAGCAGACAGGTTCCTGCCCTCTAATATCCAAGGACATGCAAGCGACACGACTCTGCCATTTTCGTCGCGGTCCCCTACTAACTTCCGAAGGACATCACGTGATTCCGCGTCTTTGCGTTGGCATCAAGGTTGCCTCTTGCCATGTCTGAACAGGAGGATCTCATGAATGCTATCGCCTCGCTTCGCACCGATGGTGCAGTCGCGCTGCAACGCGATCCGGGTTTTCATCCCGCACTGAGCGCACTGCGCAACTCGGCGTGGTTTAGCAGTTTCCCGCAGAACGTCCTCGGAACACTTTCAATGAGCGCCTCGCTGTCCTCGTACAGCGCCCGGCAGCAGGTGCTCCTGGAAGGCCGCTGGCTTGGCGCGGCGGTGCTGGTGGTGAAAGGTTGCCTCCGATCTGTCAGGCGGACTGACAGTGCACGCGAGCTGACCCTCGAAACCTTCCGTCCAGGGGATGTGATTGCCGATGCGGTGCTCTTTCCCGACGGGGTCCTGCCAGGGGATGGGCTGGTCGCGGCGGAAACGACCCTTTTGCTCTTCATCCAGCGCGACGAATTCGTCGCCGCCCTGGCCGCGGTTCCGCAGGCCGCCCTTTCCCTCATCCGCGATCTGGAAAGGCGTCTGAACCGGGTGAAGCTGCTCGCCTCCGGTCTTGCGACGTCGGACGTCGAAAGCCGCCTCTACAGGCTGCTCTACAACCTGGCGCGCGATGAGGGGCAGGCCGTCGCCGAGGGCACGGTGATCCCACGCTCGCCGACCCAGCAGGATCTCGCCAGTCGCATCGGCGCCTGTCGGGAGACAGTTTCCCGCATCGTTGCCGATCTCGCGCGGCAGCAGGTCCTCACCCTGGAAGGACGCAGATTGACCCTGGCCCCTCGGTTTTTCGAGATCGCCAGGTCCGCCGGCATCGCCTGATGGCGGTCTGCCAATTGCGTTACACGTCCCGCCCTCGGAACTCCGACGGTCAACGTCCTGATGGCCAAAATTGACCCTGCCCCATGCGGGTGTGAGAATTCGCCCAGCATTGAAGCACAAGCGACCTGAGTCCTCCCGCGGTCGCCTCGGCTTGGCCACCCGGGCCAAGAGCCCGTTCGAGGCGTCTTCCCTGGCCGTCCGCGAAGCAGACCTGCGAACCTCCATCCGCCCGACCGTGGCGGAGGTGGATCTTGCTGCCCTTGGTCGCAATGCGGCTCGGATTCGCGCGACCGTCGGTCCCAGCGTGGCGGTGTACGGAGTGGTGAAAGCCGACGCCTACGGCCACGGTGCGGTCCCCGTGGTCTCGGTGCTCGAGCCGCTGGTCGATGGCTTGGCGGTTTCGCTGGTCGAGGAGGGCCTGGAACTGCGCGACGCCGGCGTCCAGAAACCGATTCTGGTGCTTGGCGCCTACTACGGCCACTATCATTCGGAGGTGCTGGAAGCAGGGCTGACGCCGGTGATCTACGATGCCGGCGAATTCGAACGGTTCGGCCGGGCGCCGGTGCGGCGGCGGGCCCGGCGGTCGAAGAAAGCGCGGACTGGTGGGGACGAGGGACAGTGGCCGGTGCACGTGAAGGTCGATACCGGGATGAACCGCCTGGGCCTAGACCCGGGCGCTATCCCAGGGCTGGCAGAGGTGGCCGGAGGTTTCCCCCATCTGGCCATCGACGGACTGTGCACGCACCTGGCGTCCGCCGACCTGGCCTCGCCGGATGACACGCTGGCGCAGCTGGCCCGCTTTCGTCAGGCCGTTTCCGCGGCGCGAGCCCACGGCATCCGCCCGAGGGTCATCCACGCCGCCAACAGCGCGGGGGCGGTGCGCTTCCCCGCGGCGCGCTTTTCGGCCATCCGGCCGGGGCTCGCCCTCTACGGCTCCATGCCATCGGCCGTGGTGGCGCGTACCGATCTCGAACCCGTGCTCAGTCTGCGCACGCGCATCATGGCCCTACACCGGGTCGCGCGTGGCGGCCGGGTCAGCTACGGCGGCCGCTGGCGCGCCGCACGCGAGTCGGCCATCGCAACGTTGCCCATCGGATACGCGGACGGCTACCCCCGGCACGTCGAGGGCGCGGAGGTGCTCGTGCGCGGTAAGCGCGCGAAGGTCGTCGGGGCGGTGTGCATGGACATGATGATGGTGGACGTGACGGATGTTCACGGCGCCGCCGTCGGGGACGACGCGGTCATCATCGGGTGCTCCGGGACGGAAACCATCCGGGCCGAGGATCTGGCGCGCTGGTCGGGGACCATCAGCTACGAGATCTTGTGCGGCATTTCGAAGCGCGTTCCGCGTATCTATCGAGGCAAACCCGGGAGCGTTCCATGACGGCGCCGGCCGCGACACCGACCGGCGCAGGGGTGCCGCCCGAGCTGGCGCCGGGCAGGGGATTCCGTCCTCTCGCCGCTGTTGGGCGCCTCTTCGCGCCGCTGCCGGGCGTCGTCGCCCTGTTCGGCGAGCATATCATCCTGCTCGCCCGGGCATTGATCTGGCTGTTCCGGCGCCCATTCCGCCTCCGTCTCTTTCTCGATCAGATGGAGTTCGTGGGTGTGGGTTCGCTGCCCATCATCATGCTGGTTGGGTTCTTCACCGGCGCGGTCACGGCCCTGCAGGCCATCCTGGCGCTTTCGCTCTTCGAGCAACAGCGCTACGTCGGGTTCGGCGTCGGCATCTCGCTGGCGCGCGAACTTGCCCCGGTCTTCACCGCGCTGATGGTCACGGCTCGCGCCGGGTCGGGTATGGCCACCGAGCTCGCCTCCATGCGCATCACCGAGCAGGTGGACGCGCTCACCACCTTCGCGGTCAACCCCGTGCAGTACCTCGTGACCCCTCGCCTGGTTGCTTCGGCCCTCATGGTGCCGGTGCTCTGCATGGTGTTCAACATCCTTGGCCTGATCGGTGGCTACGTGGTGGCCATCATTTCCTACCAGATCGATCTCGGCCAGGTGCTGGAGCTCTTCCGCCACGGCGTCGACCCCATCGACTACTTCCAGGGCCTGATCAAGGCGTTCTTCTTCGGGGTGACCATGGCGACCTGCGCCTGCTACCAGGGCCTCAACGTGCGCGGCGGCGCCAAGGAAGTCGGCCTGGCCACGACCCGCGCCGTGGTCTCCACCTCCGTGACGGTGCTGGTGCTCGACTACTTGCTGATCCAGATCATGAACGTCCTTTTCCCCTACGGGGGCATGTAGATGGCGGGCGATCTCACCACACGCGACGAGCGCTGGCAGATCCGAATTCGCGATCTGCACAAGTCCTTCGGGGCTCAGCACGTCCTGCGTGGGGTGAACCTGGACGTCGAACGGGGTAAGATCAACATCATTATCGGTGGATCGGGGCAGGGTAAGTCGGTGTTCATGAAGCACCTCATGGGGCTGCTCGCTCCCGACAGTGGACACATCTTCGTCGACGGTCAGGACATCATCGGCCTGGGCGACGTGGCCATCGGGAAGATTCAGCGCAAGTTCGGCATGGTCTTCCAGTACGCGGCGCTCTTCGACTCCATGAATGTGGTCGAGAATATCGCCTTTCCGCTGCTTGAGCGCTACCGGTTGCCAAAGACGGAGGTCATGGAGCGCGTGCGCGCCCTGCTCACGCGACTGGATCTGGCCAGCACAGCAGGCATCGAACAGAAGTTCCCAGCCGAGCTTTCTGGTGGTATGCGAAAGCGCGTGGGTCTGGCGCGAGCACTTATCGACCGGCCGGAGATTCTGCTCTACGATGAGCCAACAACCGGGCTCGACCCCATTGCAACCAAGAATGTCGACGAAATGATCAGGCGCACCGCAGACGAATTCGGCGTCACTTCTGTCGTCATCTCGCATGACATGGCCTCGACCTTTCGCATCGCGGATCGCGTCGCCATGCTCTACGAGGGCGTTATCGTGGCCAACGGGACGCGCCCGGAGATCCTTGCCGCTCCCCACCCGGTGTTGAGAGAATTCGTCGAAACCTCCGGCGCGGTGCGTTTTGGTGGGGGGCCGTCATGAGGCGAAGTTTGGCCGCGCTGACCGTCGGTGCCCTCACGCTGGTCATGCTGGCGGCCAGCTACCTGCTTTTCGTATATACCTCCGAGAAGATGTCGGGTGGCAAAGGCTATCGCGTCCATGCTTTGTTTCACAACGCGCTCGGCATCTATGAGAAGACCCGGGTGCTGTCCGCCGGTTTGCGCGTAGGGCAGGTGGAGGAGAGGGCTCTCGATCAAGAGACT
>JADGRD010000018.1 GCA_017881285.1 Pseudomonadota bacterium
AGGTCGTCACGCTGTCGATCCAGCTCGCGGTATTCTGCACGCAGGTGCTGTCGGCGGCTCCGTAATCCTTGTATGGGATCACCTCTACGCCTGACACCATGATGCCAACCTCCCCCTGCGCTTCGAGGTCGTTCCCGGTTTCGACGGTGGCCGCGTCGGCGGGCGCGTCGGGCGGCGTTTTGCCGTCGGCCTTGTAGACAGGGCCGGCGTCGTCAAACCGGCTGTCGTCGGTCTGCCTGAGATCGGGTGCCGCGTCCGTCACGAAAGGAGCGCTGTCGTTCTTGCCGGTTTCTGGTCTGGTCGCAATCACATCGGGCGCCAAGCCCAGGTCGGGAACGTCTGGTTTGCTCGCAACTGCGTCAGGGGCCAATCCCGAGTCAGGAACATCCGGTGTGCCGGTAGCCATATCGGGGGCCAATGCCAGGTCAGGAACGACCCACACTTCAGGGGCATTGGTCTTCGTATCCTCCTCCGAGGTGACGGTCCAAGCGTCCTTCCCGGTGCCAGTGTCCGCGGTATCCCTTCCAGCATCCGCACCAGCAGACGCCTTCAGTGCGCTCTTACTCGAGCACGCCAGCAGCGGCGAGAACAGCAATAAGAACAAGATAGGTTTGGTCTTCGTCATGGAACTGTCTCCTCTGTCAGCCCATCATGCCGCAACACCGATGTCCTGCTTGGGCGTGGTATCCACGGAGGTCTGGCGCCGACGCCCACGCAAGCACAGCACGACGGCCAGAGCATCAATGGACGCCATGCAAATGAACAGGACCGTAAACGACGACCAAGCTGCGATCAGACCGCCAGCGAACGCCGCCACGCCTGATAGGAAATGGGTTCCACCTGCCCAAACCGACCAATGCTTGGCCGCCGAGTCCTTGATGCCGCTGGTGAACAGCGAGTCCCAGGCGGGCTCGATGAGACCGCTGGCGAGCCCCGCCACGATCTGAACCCCGAACAGCTGCCACTTGTTCTGGACGAAGACATACGAAAGATCGCACACGACGGACGCCATGAAGCCCGCGATCAGGAAGCGCCACGTGTACCGCTCGAAGGCTTGTCGCGTCCCAACCAATCCGATGGCCAGGCCTGTGGCGATGGCAAAAACCCCGTAGGCGATGGCCGCGTCGAGGATACTGCCTCCCACCTTCTCGGTGAACGCCGCGTACATCGGCACCAGCATCGACTCGGCGAAAGTCACCAAGAAGCTGATCTTGAGAAGCAGTTGGACTTGTTTGGAAAACGATATTCGCATGGGGAATCCGAGGGCAGGACCGTAGCACCTGACTTCGATAGGCCGCTAGTCTAGAGGGAACTTTCCCACTGACGATGAGTCTCCATTGTAGAGCTCATTTTCCCACACAATCATAACCTGTGCGGGAAAGGCTGCGTCATCCGCTGGCGCCAGACAAGCAACCAGCCGTGCCAAGCTGCGGTGACCGATCACCAGACCCTATGGGTGTGACCCGATGAGCCGGGACGATGAGTTGACATCATCGGATCCTTGCAGGCCGCGCGTCAAAACACCTTCTTGCGCTCGGGGTGCGGTGCCGTTCGTGATATGCACTCATAGCAACTCCTGCGCGGTCAGCTCGTCCTTCATGTATGCGTAGTAGATGGGCGCCGCTACGACGCCGGCGACGCCGAAAGCGGCTTCCATCAGGAGCATGGCCGCCAGGAGCTCCCAAGCTCGTGCGTTGATTTGCGCGCCCACGATGCGCGCATTGAGGAAGTACTCCAGCTTGTGAATGACGATCAGAAATATCAAGGCGGCGGACGCGACATAGGGTGAGACACTGAGTGCGACCACGACCACCACCGTGTTCGAGATCAGATTGCCGATCACCGGCAGGAGGCCCACCACGAACGTGAGGGCCACCAGCGTCTTGGCAAGCGGCAGATGCACGCCGAAGATCGGCAGGCCCGCCAGAAGAAACACGGCGGTCAGAAAAGTGTTGATGGCCGAGATGCGGACCTGCGCGAAGATGATGCGGCGAAAGACATTGCCCAGGCGGGACATGCGTTCAGCCAAGGCATGCGCCAAGGGCCGTTCGACTTTGTGCGGGCGCAGGTCGGTCAGCGACACCATCACGCCGATCACCAGTCCGACGAGGATATGGACGAGCGACCGGCCAAAGTCGGCCCCGACGGTGCGAATCTCCTTGGCGTGCAATCGCAACCAATCCACGGTCGCGTCCTTCAGAGCATCGGCATTGGCCGGCAACCCTTCAGACAACGCAGACGGCAGGTTGGCCCGCGCGAGAGAGACACTGTCGGCCAGCTTTTCCAGCAAGCTGGCGAGATGCCCTTCACTGCGTACCAACGCCAGCAGACCCGTCACCGCAGCAGCCACCCCACCGATGACAAGGATCGCCAGGGCCAACACCACCACCATGCCTGCTCGTTCACTCGACAATCGGCGCTGCAGCCTCAGCACGGCGACGTGGACCAGCTCGTACACCAACAGTCCGGCCAGGAGTGCCGAAAGCAGGTGCAGCCTCAACACCATGAGCAGCCCAGCAGCCATCACAATCCAGGCCGCGATCTCGTGCCGACTGACCGCACGCTTCACCTCAGCAGGTTGGACTGCGTCGCCCATGGGCGCCTTCTAGCACAGAACCCTGGGGCCGCTGGTGCCGTGGCATCCCCGACCTCGTCGAACTTGTTGAACAAGAACGATCAGGACCGATGGTTCGGTCGTCGTGTTCGGCAGCAGCAGCACGACCACTAACACCCTGCCGGGAAAGCACATCGACGTCCGAGGGTGTCGAGACCGCCAGCGACTCCTTCGTTTGCGCGGTGGCCGAAAACGGCCTGCCCCGCTGCTTCGGCGCCATGTATCGCTGAACGCAACGGCGTGCATTGGGGAGTGCTAGAGGCTTGTGGCGCCCGTCGTATCACCTGCGGTGGGCTGTAGGTCGGAGTTCCGGCCTCCAGCCACCAGCCTCCGCCCGCTCGGCTCACCAGCTTGGCAACCGGATCCCCGACCTCGCAGGCGCCCATGCCCATCTTGCCGGTGTACCCGGGGCGCTGCCCCATGGGCTCGAACATCGATCGTGCGATACATTCTTCCTGCAAATCAAACTAGTTAGCTTACATCCGGAGAGTCGATGACGCGTAGGGAGATAGTGATCGACGCCACCTACAGCACGTTTTTACCCTTCCGACACCCTTCACGACCCCGTTGACATGGGCATTAACACTGGCTTATGATCTGGTGGCCCACGTTACTGGAGAAGAACATGAAAACAAGCCGGACTAGAGTCGTAGCGTTTTGGGGAATGGCGCTCGTCGTGTTGTTCGCGTACGGATGCCCAAACAAGGACGGTGGGGTGGATCCGCAAGATCCGCAGGCCGTGCAGGCACACATCAAAGCGGGCGGTCAGGTGATCAACGTTCCCGCGCGTCCGCCGCAGCCACCGGCCACGGTCGCCATCATCAGGGACACCAACAACAACTACAGCTCGATGGTTTCGCAAGCGCTCACGGCCGCGCTCGGCCCGGGAGGCATCGCCAACCTCGTCCATTCTGGCGACACCGTGCTCATCAAGCCGAATCTGGTCACCAGTAGCGCCAATGCGGTCACCGATTGGCACGTGGTTCAAGCACTCGTCAATTTGATCAAGGCGGTCAATGGGGGTGCCAGCATCACCATCGCCGACGGAAGCGCGTCCCAAGACACCATCAACGACGTCATGGTCAATCAGGGCTATACCGCGGCGAACTTCCCCGGCGTCACCTTCGCGAACTTCAACGACACCACCGCAAATCCGACCAACACCTATGTCCTTGCGGACAGCAGGACCGGCGCCGCCGAGAAGATTTCGGCGCTGATCACCGACGCCGATGTGTACATCGACATGCCCAAGATGAAGACTCACCTCCATGCCGGCTACACCGGCGCGCTCAAGAACCTGGGTATCGGGACCGGGCCGATGCCGCTGTGGAATCAGGGCACGGGCGGCAGTGCCAAGTGGGGTTTGCACCATGACATCCGGTCCGAGATCGTCGACCACGTTGCCTGTCGGGTGCCGGATTTGTCGCTCATGGATGCGCTCCAAGGCATGGAAGGCCAGGGACCGGCCAGCGGCACGATGGTCACGATGAATCTGGTTCTCGCGAGCAAGGATCCCGTCGCTCTCGATGCGGTGGCTTGCACCATCATGGGCATTCCCCCCTCTCTGATTGCGCACATGGTGCTCGCCGCCAACGAGAACATCGGCGTTATGGACCTCAACAACATCACCACCGCCGGCAACATTACCCTGGCGGCGGCCTCCGCGATCCACACGTTCACGCGGGCGACCGCGGGTGCTCTGCAAGGGCCTACCGATCCGGGCAACATCCCCTACCGCGCCACGACCGTCGTGCGGAAGGCCCCGGCGGCCATGACCATCGATGGCGACCTGAGCGAATTCGGCTACGCCAATGCGATGGTCGCCAATGCCAGCTTTCAGGTCAAGAGTGGGAGCTCGGGCTGGAGCGGGGCCGCCGACAGCAGCTTCACCGCTGCCGCCCTGTACGATACCAACAGCCTCTATCTGGCTGTGACGGTGAAAGACAATGTCAAGCTGGCCAACAACAACACCGGCTCGGCGATTGTCAACGGCGACGGGGTCGAGCTTTATCTCAGCACCTACACCGAGCAGTACAACACTGGGCGAAGCGCATCCTACGGATCGACCTATGACTATCACCTGGCCATCAGCTACGCCAATACCCCGCAGGCGTACATGCTCTCGCACAACCGGGCCCTCACCGGCGCCGTCATCAGCAAGGTCGATACGGCCGACGGCTACGTCATCGAGGCCCTGATTCCCTGGAGCAACTTCGGCAGCCCGACGGTGGCACCGACTTCGATAGCCGGTGGCTACACCGAATATCGGCAAATGGGCCTCAATGTTGCCCTGAACGATGCGGACACCAGTCCCTCCACCGTCGACCACAAGCTCATCTGGAACAACGCAACCGACAGCGACATCGAGACCAACCCGATCAAGACCGGCATGTCCTACATCGATCCGCCGGGCGGCCTCTATCCGACGCTCTACTTCACGCTGACCACCTCCGCGACCAACGGCACGGTGACCAAGAGCCCGGACCAGACGACGTACGCCGCGGGCACGGTGGTGTCGCTGACCGCGACGCCCGCTGCTGGCTATGTCTTCACCGGCTGGAGCGGCAGCGCCTCGGGAACCGCGAACCCGCTCAGCGTCACGATGGATGGAAAGGAGACCATCACGGCGAACTTCCAGGCCCCGCCGGTCCTCACCACCATCGTGGTATCGCCTGCAAGCGCGTCGGTCAACACCAACCAAACCTGGCAGTTCACCGCAATTGGCAACGATCAGAATGGTAGTCCGCTGTCACCGCAGCCCAGCTTCACCTGGAGCGTGAGCGGCGGCGGCACCATCGACGGCGGAGGTCTCTTCACCGCTGGCGACAGCGCGGGCGGCCCCTTCACCGTCACCGCTCAAAGCGGCAGCGTCATCGGCACCGCGACGGTTTCGGTCAACCAAGTCACCACGGCCCCGTTCGTTACCACGCCGGCGGCAGCCAGCCCCACCCAGGTTGCCGCTTCGACCACCGCTTTGTCGGTGCTCGCCGACGACGAGAACGGGGAAGCCAATCTGACGTACACGTGGGCCACCACCGGCACCCCGCCCTCGCCAGTCACCTTCAGCGCCAACGGCACCAACGCGGCGAAGGTCACCACGGCAACCTTTACCAAGGCGGGCGCCTACGTGCTCCAAGTGACGGTGCGCGATCTGGACAACCTGACCACCACCAGCTCGGTCTCGGTCACCGTGAACCAGACCATCACGAGCATCGTCGTTGCGCCCACAACCAGCACGGTCGCAACCTCGGCGACCCAGCAGTTCACCGCCACCGCACGCGACCAATTCGGAACCACGTTCTTGTCGCAGCCGACCTTTGCTTGGAGCGTGAACGGCGGCGGCACCATGGGCACCGCCGGCCTATTCACCGCCGGAACGACCGCTGGTGGACCCTACGTCGTCACCGCCACGAGCGGCGGCATCAGCGGCACCGCCGGCGTCAGCGTGAGCTCGACGCCGACCGTGGTCTACCGGATCAACTGCGGCAGCACCAGCGCCGCATCGCCGTTCACCGCCGACCAGTACGCCAGCGGCGGCACCCAGCGCACGGTCACCAACACCATCACCATCAGCGGCATCACCAACCCGGCGCCCGCGGCGGTGTACCAGAGCGAGCGCTACGGCAACAGTACCTATACCTTCCCCAACCTCACCGTCGGCAGCCAGTACACGGTGCGCCTGCACTTCGCGGAGCTGTACCAGACCGCCACCGGCAAGCGCAAGTTCAACGTCGCGATCAATGGGACCACGGTCCTGTCGAACTTCGACATCTATGCGACCGTCGGCGCCAACTACAAGGCAGTGGTTCGCGAGTTCACAGCCACCGCGAACTCGTCGGGGCAGATCGTGATCGCGTTCACTACGGTCACCGACAACGCCACCATCGAGGGCATCGAGATCCTGACCAGCACCCCCAACAACGCGCCGACCGTCGCGACGGCCGCCGCGGCCTCGCCCAATCCGGTCACGGGCACCACGGCGGCTTTGTCGGTGCTCGGCGCCGATGACGGCGGCGAGTCCAACCTGACCTACACCTGGGCCACCACCGGCACGCCGCCAGCCGCCGTCGCCTTCAGCGCCAACGGCACCAACGCGGCCAAGGCCACGACGGCGACGTTCACCAAGGCTGGCACGTATGCGTTCCAGGTCACCGTGAAGGATCAGCCCGGCCTGACCGCCACCGGCACGGTCAGCGTGGTGGTCAACGCGACCCTGACCAGCATCGTGGTTTCTCCGTCCAGCGCCAGCGTTAGCACCTCGGCGACGCAGCAGTTCACCGCCACCGCACGCGACCAGTTCGCGACGAACCTGGCCACCCCGCCGACCTTCACCTGGACCGTGAGCGGCGGCGGGACGATCAGCGGCAGCGGCTTGTTCACCGCGGGCACGACCGCGGGCGGCCCCTACACGGTCACCGCCAAGAGCGGCAGCGTGAGCGGCACCGCTAGCGTCACGGTAACAGTCGTCAACACTCCCCCGACCGTCGCCACGACGGCTGCGTCGAATCCCAACCCCGTCACGGGCACCACCGGGGCGCTTTCGGTGCTCGGCGCCGACAACGGCGGCGAGGCGAACCTGACCTACACCTGGGCCACCACCGGCACGCCGCCGGCCGCAGTGACCTTCAGCGCCAACGGAACCAACGCGGCCAAGAACACCACCGCCACCTTCACCAAGGCAGGCACGTATGCGTTCCAGGTCACCGTGAAGGACCAGGCCGGCCTGACCGCCACCAGCACGGTCAGCGTGGTGGTCAACGCGACCCTGACCAGCATCGTGGTTTCTCCGTCGAGCGCCAGCGTCAGCACCTCGGCAACGCAGCAGTTTACCGCCACCGCACGTGACCAGTTCGCGACGAACCTGACCACCCAGCCGACCTTCACCTGGACCGTGAGCGGCGGCGGCACCATCAGCACAAGCGGCCTTTTCACCGCGGGCACCACCGCGGGCGGCCCCTACACGGTCACCGCCAAGAGCGGCACCGTCAGCGGCACCGCCAGCGTCACGGTTTCGGCGGTTTCGACCACGGTCTATCAGATCAACTGCGGCGGCAGCGCGGCCTCACCGTTCAAGGCCGACCAGTACGCCAGCGGCGGCACCCAGCGCACGGTGACCAACACCATCACCATCAGCGGCATCACCAACCCGGCGCCCGCGGCGGTCTATCAAAGCGAGCGCTACGGCACCAGCACCTATACCTTCCCGAGCCTCACCACCGGCGCCCAATACACGGTACGCCTGCACTTCGCCGAGCTGTACCAGACGGCCTCCGGCAAGCGCGTCTTCAACGTCGCGATCAATGGAACCACGGTACTGTCGAACTTCGACATCTATGCCACCACCGGCGCGCGCTACAAGGCCGCGCTTCGCGAGTTCACGGCGACCGCGAATTCCTCGGGCCAGATCGTGATCAAGTTCACCACCGTCACCGACAACGCCACCATCGAGGGCATCGAGATCATCAAGAAGTAGCGCCACGCCCCCTGGCCAGCCGCCCCCTCTCGCCTATCCGCCGCAGCCCCCAGGTCCCTTCTTCGCTCCCGCCACCCCTGGTTTCACCTTGGGCTAGAAGTTCGGCAATGGCGCGGGCTCGATGTCGGATAGTCATTTTAGGCGCCATTTCGCCTTCACCGAATCGAATCCGCCCGTAATGTCCGACAAGAAGCATTACGTCAACTACGCAGACCTACACGCCAATCTCCCCAAACTATCCCCATACCCAGGGGGCCGCCGACCCGCGGCATTGCTCCACGATCGAGGTGCGGCGTATTGCCACAACTGCGGCACGGCGCCGCACCTCCAACTTCCGCGACCCCCGACAGCCGATGTCTGTGCTCGCATTCCGCAAAGCTCGATGACAAGACCACAGCGGGAGCGGCAATATAGTTGTGTGTCCGTCGCGCTCTCCGTGAAGAGTGCGCGTGCTCTGCCTCAACGTGCCTGATTCAAATCGGTGAGCAAGGGGAAAGGAGTCCCATGCAATACGAAAAGGTGTGTCGTCTTACTCTCGTGACCGCATTGGTCGGTGGGCTCGCGTGCTCGAGCAGCACCGCAACCAACACCGGCACCGGCGGATCATCCGGCAGCGGTGCCACCACAGGCACCGGAGGAAGCACCGTTGCGGGTGGCGGCGGCGGAAGCCCGAGCACCGGCGGAGTCTCGGGCACCGGCGGCAGCCCAGGCACGGGTGGAACGACCCTTCCTGCCTCTGGCGGCGCGCCGGGTACGGGCGGAAGCACGACCACCGGGACTGGCGGCGCGGGCGGTGCCAGCACGCCTGGCAGCGGCGGACGAACCGGGCCGGGGACGAGAGATGGCGGGCCGGGCAGCCCAGACGGCCGCCCCGCCAGCGGCGGCTCGATGAGCTCAGGTGGCGGTCCGGCCACCGGCGGCACTGCAGCCGGCAGCGGCGGGTCCGGGGCGGGCGGCAGCACCGGTACCTACGTGGGAACCAAGACCCCGGGCACGTCGCAGACGGGCGACATCACCGTCGATCCCACGAAGACCTATCAGGTGGTGGACGGCTTCGGCGAGGCCGACGTGTGGCAAGGCTCGTCCTCGACGGCCATGCAAACGCTCCTGTGGGACCCGGTCAACGGGATCGGGCTGACCCTGGTCCGCATCGGCATCGAGAGTGTGTCGGGCAAGAGCGTGATGATGGGCAACGCGGGGATTGCCGATGGCCAGGCCTGCGTCAAGTTCAACGGCAAAGACTGCAAGGTGTGGGCGGCGCCCTGGTCGCCGCCGGCCAGCATGAAGAACAACAACAACGTCAACGGCGGCGCTAGCAACGACACGCTGAAGACGGACAGCTACGACGCCTGGGCGACGTTGCTGGCCGCGTTTCCTGCGTACTACAAGCAACAGGGTGGCCCGGATCTCTTCGCCATCTCCGCCCAAAACGAGCCCGACTGGAACCCGACCTACGAAGCATGCATTTACGACAAGAACCAGATGGTGACTTTCATCAAAGCACTCGGGCCCAAGCTGGCTGCGCTCACCCCGCCGATCAAGGTGCTCGCGGCCGAGCCCGACAACTGGGGCAACTGCTGGGCCGGCGACGCTTACGGTACCGCCATTCTCGCCGATGCGACTGCCAGCTCCTATGTTGAGATTATTGCGACGCACGACTACGGCTCCACCAGCGCGGGGACGTACGCCCGTCCGGCGCCGCCGGCGAACAATACCAAACACATCTGGGAGACGGAGTGCACGCCGGGTGACAAGGGGCCGATCACCATCGCGACGATGGTCTACGCGGCGTTCGCGACCGGTGGAGTCAGTGGCTGGCACTACTGGTGGACCCAGGATTTTGTGCCGAGCACTAGCAGTCCCCCCGCCCAGTACTACGCGCTCGGGAACTTCAGCAAGTTCGTGCGCCCAGGGTTCTATCGCGTCGACGTCAGCGGTGCTGCCAAACCATCCGGATCCGTACCGCTGGTGGTGGCGTTCACGAACCTATCGGATGGGACGGTGGCCATCGTCGTGGTGAACGGCGGCAGCGCTCAACAGGCTGCTTTCTTCGTCGCGGGCACGGCCTGGCCGGCGTCCGTCACCCCGTACGTCACCACGACGAGCTCCAAGCTGGCCGCGGGCACGGAAATCACCGTGACGGCTGGACGGTTCAGCGCATCCCTCACCGCACAGTCGGTTACCACGTTCGTCGGAAAGCCATAGCCGGTACGCCTGCCTGCTGCCGAGCTTGCTCTCCCTGTTGGCGCGTCTTGCGGCCTCGGTTCCGCCTCCACGCCACCTGTGGTTCGCCAAGTTCTCGTCCGCAAGCCTGCTCTTCCGTCGGTGAGCGCACGAATACATAGAGACCGCATGACCGACATGGCATCACGCGCCACCTGGCCATGCTCGCCCTGCTGCGCAGTCCGCTTGCCACCCTGCGCTCCGTGCTCCGCGTCCGCGCCGAGCTCGCCCTTGAGAACCTCGCCCTCCGCCAGCAACTCGCCACCCTGCACCGGTCCACGCCACGGCCTCGACTGCGCCTTCCTCCAGCGTCTCCGGGGAGCTTCACGAGCGAACCGCGATTGGCTGGCCCTGGCGCTCCTCCTGTTGCCCTTTGGGGTCTATAAGCTGCGTGACCTGGCTCTGCCCTATTTCTGGGACGAGCTTGGCGTATACGCCAGGGCAGCGGTCTATCTGGCCGCTGCTGGTTTGCTCTTGGCGCAGCCGCTCTTCCTCGCGCAAAGCACGCTGCTCTTGCCCGAAATTCCCCTGGCCCTCGCCTGCCTTTGGTCCATGCACAGCTTCTCTGCGAAAAAGTACTTGGCGGCAGGAATCTTCATTGGCATAGCCATCTTCTTGAAGGAGACGGCCGTGGTATTGACCGCGGCCTTGGCCGTGCTCCTTGTCGTCCAGTGGTTGCGGGCACGTTCAGCCCTGAAATCAGAGGTCGGCGGCATTCTGGCCTTGGCCATCCCCGGCTTGCTGTAAACTAGGTTCTATTCGCCCCGATCGGCTGTTTCACGACGCTCGGTCGCTTGGTCTCGGCTTTCCTCGCCTTCCCATGCTCGAAATTGGCGGTTCCCCCAGTTGCCAGATCTTTGGGGGTCTCGGCCGGCCATCGCACCTTGGCGATCAGCTGATCGACAGCCTCCTGCAGGTCACGAGTGCTAGCCGTCTCATTCGCGCGTGCCTGCTCCTGGTTTCCGGGAGCGCTCACGGCATCGTACGCGATCACGGTGGCTGGATTGCCGCGACCAGTGAGGTAAACAAGGGGAGTCGCTTCTCCATGTATCTGCCCTCAACCCCAAAGCCGGAGTCGCCAGCGTGAACAAATCCATCCTGATCGTGGATAACGACGTGGCCCTGTGCCGACTGGTGGTCGATGGCCTCGGGCGGGAGGGGTTCGAGGTGCGCAGCGCGACCTCACCCGAGGCGGCGCTCGCCGCCATGTCGGATGGCGATCTCGATGCGGCGCTGGTCGACATCAACATGCCGCAAATGAACGGATTGGAGCTGAGCCGTCGCCTCCTGGATCAGAGGCCGGACTTGCCCGTCATCGTCATCACCGCCTTCGGCAGCCTGGAGACCGCCATCGCCGCCATCCGCGCCGGCGCCTACGATTTCGTCACCAAGCCGTTCGAGATCGAGCAGCTCGTGGTCGCGGCCGAGCGGGCGTGCCAGACCCGCCAGCTTCGGGAGGAGGTTCGCAGGCTGCGCGAGGTCGTGACCGCGTCGCCACCCTTCCCCGACATCCTGGGCGAATCGGCCGAGGTCCGCCATCTGTGCCATGTCATCGATGCCGTCGCCCTGACGGATTCCACGGTGTTGGTGACCGGTGAGAGCGGCACCGGCAAGGAGTTGGTGGCGCGCGCCCTGCACGAACGCGGGCCGCGCAAGGCCGGGCCGTTCGTGGCCATGAATTGCGCGGCCATGACCGACTCGCTGCTCGAGAGCGAGCTCTTTGGCCACGCCCGCGGCGCGTTCACGGACGCCAAGGACGCCCGGGTCGGACTCTTCGTGAAGCGGGCGCGGGCACGCTGTTTCTCGACGAGATCGGCGACATGCCTCCGGGCATGCAGGCCAAGCTCCTGCGCGCCCTCGAGACACGCCTGGTGCGGCCGGTGGGCAGCGACACCGAGGTTCCATTTCGCGCCCGGATCATTGCCGCCACCAATCGGGATCTCGAGAGCGCGATCGAAGAGGGCCACTTCCGGCAAGACCTCTACTTCCGCGTTAACGTTATTCGTATCCCGGTGCCACCGCTGCGCTCACGGGGCGGCGACATCTTGATCCTGGCGCAGAACTTCGCCGTGAAGCTGGCCAAGCGGCTGGACAAGAAGGTGACCGGCATTTCCGCGCCGGCAGCCGAGCGGCTGCTCGCGTATCCATGGCCGGGCAACGTGCGCGAGTTGCAAAACGCCATCGAGCGTTCCGTGGCCATGACTCGTTTCGAGGAGATCGTAGTCGAGGACTTGCCCGAAAGCGTGCGCAACTACCGGCGGACGCCTTTGTTGCCGTCGGGCGAGGACACCTCTGAATTTTTTCCCATGCACGAGGTCGAAAAGCGCTACATTCTGCGGGTCCTCGAGGCGGTGAGCGGCAACAAGACCTCGGCCGCGCAGATCCTCGGCCTCGACCGCCGCACCATGTACCGCAAGCTCGAACGGTTCGAGCAGAGCAAGTAGAGGCGCTGTGTTGCTGCTTTCGTTCATACCATGAAGACATACTCTCTCCTTGCCGTCGCTTTGGTCCTCGCGTTCGCCGAGCCCGTCGTACAGGCCGAAACACTCCAGGTTCCCGAGGGTAGCGGCGCCGTACCTCTTGGCAACAATCGCGTGCTTTGCAGCGCTTCACTCGATGGCTGGACAGCCTCTGGAGATCGGCAGTCGGTGCGCCCGCCCGACGCGGCGAGCATCTCGAACCGGACGGTCGAAGTTCAGGTGGCCGCGGATCCGGATGGCTGTGCGCGTGCAAAATCCGCGCTTACCTTGATCGCAGTCGCCCGCTGGCCCGACATCGATGCCTCCAGCGTCACCTTTTTTGCCGACGAAGGCCGCATCGAGTTCAAGGGCACGCATGTCGAACAAAGCCAGATCGTGTGGCAGGCCGTCCATCACAGGGGCCAAGAGACCTGTCTCGCACCAACGGCCGTGGGCAAGCTGCAGCAGTGCGCCGTCCCGCTCGACCGCAAGCTCCCCTCGGACACCACGTTTCGCTGGCTGCCGGCATACGCCAAGGACGGTTCCGACGTGACGACCTTCGACAGCCAGGGGCAGCGGGTGGACCTTGCCGCTCTGAAAATCCGTCCCGCGCGGACCGTGATCGGACAGATATTTCCCGCGACCGATTCCGTGGACGTATCGCAGGGATTCGGTGTCTTACCGCTTGCGCATCCGGAGGCCGTGGCCAGCGTTGACTGTGGCCTGGCTCGCTGTGAACTGGGCGAGGGAGGCATCCTCGTGCGCAGCGTCCTAGCGCAGGCGACCCAGATCGCCGTCAGCGTTCGCCTTTCGCCCCGTTTCTCGCTCAGCCGAGGCGACCGGATGGAAAGTAGCGCCACAGCCAGCTTCTCTCTCCTGCGCTGCCCGCTCAGCGTGGTCTCCGGTCCTCCCCTACGCGACGCGGATGAATCGCAAATTCTGATCAAGGTGGCCGAGCGCTGCCGAACCAACGCCCGGCTGCGCTGGTTCGTTGGCACGGAGCCCGCCGAGGCGGTTCGCGATCTTCGCACGAGCGACGGTGACTACGTCCTCTTGCGAACGGAGCAACTGGCCGGTGGAAGCGTCACCATCTCCGCGACGCGGGCGGATTCGGTGGCCGGCTTGGTTGGGTCGGTGACGACCCAGACCGTCCCGGCGCCACGGCCCCAATCGACGCTGGAGCTGCCCGGGCACGGCCCCATCAACTTTATCCCCACCAACCGCGACGCCTTGTGGTCCCTAGGCGGAGTGCCCCATGCAACGCTCATTCCTCTCGATCTTCCGGGAGGCTACACCTTGCGTTCGGACAAGGACCGCACGCTCGTGCGTGGTGATCGCAACGGCGGTGGATTCGTTAGCTTGCGCTACGCCTATCGTCGTCGAGACCTACCCAAGGGGTTTGACGATGTGAATCTCGCGGTGCTCACCGAAGTCGTGCAACGACCTCTGCGCGAGGCGAGCGTCCCTGTCCTATTTGATAACTCGTCGTCGAAGAGGGCGCCGATAGCCGAATTCCTCTGTGCCGACGCCAATGGCAATCCCCACGCCCTCACTCCGGGTAAACCCGCGCGTATTCCATTTTCAGCTCGCGCGACCTGCAGAGTGGTCATTCATCAGGAACGCGTATCGCCGGAAGACGGGCGGCAGCAAGTGGTTTTGGAGATCGAAGTCACCAAGGCGAGCGGAGGCAAACGCTCGGACGCCAGCGTGAACGAGCACATGGTGCTTCGGCCCGGGGGCGAGCAGAGGGTCTTCTTCCTCAAGGGCGTTACCGAACAATTCGACCAGATCGAGGTGCGACTGTCCCATGTCGTTGACGAAACCCGCTACGTCATGGACACCAGCGGAAAACAGGCGCCACCCTCGGTGCAATGGTCGGCGACCATCGAGGGCGGCCACGTACGCCTCTACGTCAGCCTCACTGTTCCGGCCGGCCTCTACCGGATCAACGAGCCGGCAGCATCCATGACCCTCAACTTCGGCGTGCTCGGCCGCCTGACCTGGCTCAGCCGCCAGGGGAAGGAAGGCCTGCTGGGACTGGAAACCGGCGTGCTGGGCGCGAGCCTCATTCCCCAGCAGTACAACAACACCCCGCCGTTCCCCGCCACCTTGGTCACGCTGCTCGGGATCGGCCTACGGGTCGAGATCGCACCGGGTGCCGCGGTTGGCGTCCACCTGTGGGGCGCCTACGAATTCCGCAGCGCCTACTCATACACCCCGCCCAACGGCACCGTGTCTCGGGACGCAACCCACTGGTCTCTGCTTTTCGGTCCCAGTATTTCCATTGGCAACGTGGGCACGAATCTCTAGCTACCCCGAAGGCTAGCCAAGCACCTGCGCAACGATCTCGCGCAGGTAGTCGAGGTCGAATGGCTTGTCGAGCAAGGTTAGGGCACCGATTTCGAGTGCCCGCTCGTCAGAAGGCCAACGATCAGGCGATCGACCAGGTAGCGTTGCCCGACGATGACCCGCGCCATTTCCGTCTGCAAAGAGGAAACCCACCCAGCGGCGTCCAGAACCTCCTTCTGGATCTGTTGCACATCTCCGTGCCATCCACTCCGGCCGTGGTTGGCGTCGAACGCATTGGTGTTGACTGGACTGGCGTTGAGCGATGCGGATTTGGCTGAGGCTTCCATTTTTTCTTCTCCTTGTTGATCTGACCGTCGAGAAGAACTATGGGATCGCTACCCATGCCAGGACCTTTCACGACCCTTAC
>JADGRD010000337.1 GCA_017881285.1 Pseudomonadota bacterium
ATGAAGCGCTTGGCCGAGAAGACCGTGTTCTCGGGATTGGTGATGGACTGGCGGCGCGCGATCTGCCCAACCAGGACTTCGCCCTTGTCGTCCCACGCCACCACCGACGGAGTCAAACGCCCGCCTTCCTCGTTGGCGATAACCTTGGGCTCCTTGCCTTCCATGATGGCAACGACCGAGTTCGTGGTCCCGAGGTCAATTCCGATGATCTTTCCCATGGTTTTCGTCCCTTCATGCTGGTGTGAGGAGGCGGCGATTCCGCGTCCTACCAGTAGGTAAACACCCCCCCCGGCGGGTCAAGGGTCCAATACCTGGACGAGCTACTTTCCGATGACCAGGTCGGGGCGGAGGCCCATGGCGCGGGCCAGGCGAAAGAGCCCGTCCATCTCGCCCGTGCCTGGGTCGACCACCGAGCGAAGCTCGGCGCGGTCGAGGGCGTGGTCGAGCAAGTGCATGGGCAAGGCCGCGCGACGCAGCCAGCGCGCGCGTCCCCCATCCATGGCCGGGGTGAGAACCAGCATGACGGCGAGAGCCACGGTGGCGGCCATGCGCGCCCGGCCGAGCCGGCCCGCCACGTGGAGCAGCCCGGCGGAGGCGAACACGAAGCCCACCGCGATGGCCACCGGCAGGGCGGCGCGGGCTGGCCCCACGCTGGCGGCGGGATGCGCGAACATCATGGCCGAGAGGAGCGTCAGCAGGAGCCACGCCGCGACCAGGGCCGCGCGCGCGCCAAGCACCACCATCCCGATGAGGGCGAGCAGCGCGCCCACCACACCGACCTCGTCCCCGAGCTCGACGGCCGTGGCCAGGAGCCCGGCACCCGGGCGCGCGTCCAGCCGCCCCAGACCGGAAAACAGACTTCCGAGCCCGGCCGGCGTCGGGCCGCACGCCACAGCGGCGAGTGCCGAGCCGCCCCAGGCCGCCACGAAGCAGAGCGGCGCCAGGAGCGGCCAACGCGCGCCCTTGCGCAGGGCCCAAATCCCGAGCCCCACGAGGAGCGGCCACAGCAACGGGCCCACGACGGGATCAACCCCGGCGGACAGCCCCGCCACGGCGGCCAGGGCCCAACCGGCCGCGGCCGCAGCGCAGTCACGCAGCAGCGCCAGCCCGACGAGCAGTCCAAGGGCGAGCAGGAGCAAGGTCGCGGCGGCGCTCCCGGCCGTGGTTCCCAGCTCGAACGTCGACAGCGAGAGCGCGCCCGCGAGGGCCGCCGCCGCCGCTGCGATGGGCTCGTAGAGAAAATCCCGGGTTTCTTGCCGTGCGTTCGCGGCCGGACGCAGGAGCACGAGCACCTGCACGCACAGCCGGCCGAAGAGCATGGTCACGAAAGCGCCGAGCACCACCGAGGCCAGATTGGCGCGCAGGGGTTGATCCCCGAGTGGAACGAACCCAGCCAGGCGCATGGCCAGGAGGCCGTAGGTCGCGGGTTCGGCGCTGGTCTCGAGGGCCAGTCCCGCCGCCACCTGCCTTGCGGCCTCGACGCGGGCCAGGCCGAGCGGCATGCCCAGGGCATTGATGGCCAGCGCGGCGGCGAACAGCGCCGCATCGAGCGTGGGCCATTCCCGGCCCCGAGGAACCCCGGTCATGGCAGCGATCAGAAGCGAAAGCGCGGCAGAAGTCGAGCTTGCGTTGCGGCGACTTAAGTTGACGAAGCCTGCCCTTGCCGGTATCCCGGAGGGAGTGCATATCGTTTCCGGACGCCACCGCATCGCCGCCGAGTTGGGCGGTGCCCTGCGCGCGCCCGCCGTGGCCATCGGCAACTTCGACGGCGTGCACCTGGGCCACCGCGCCCTCCTCGACGAGGCCCGGCGCGTTGCCTGCGCCGCGGGCGGACAAACGGTGGCGCTGACCTTCGATCCGCACCCCGCGCGTTTCTTCGCGCCGACCCTGGCGCCGCCCATGCTGGCACCGCTGCGCCGGCGGATCGAGCTTCTGGCGGAAGCAGGCGCGGACGTCGTGCTGGTCGAGCCGTTCACCGCCGAATTCGCGGCGCTGCCGGCCGAGTGGTTCGTCGAACAGGTGCTGGGCCGGGACATCGGCGCGCGCCACGTGGTGGTGGGCGCGGACTTCAGCTTCGGACAGAACCGGCGCGGCAACACCGCCCTGCTGGCCAGCCTCGGCGGCCGGGTGGGCATGGACGTCACCATCGTGCCCCAGGTGACCGCCAGCGGCCTGGTGTGCTCGTCGACCAAGATTCGTGAGTTCGTGCTCGAGGGCCGCGTGGAAGGGGCCAGCCTGTTGCTCGGGCGGCCCTTCGAGATCGACGGCACGGTCGTGGCCGGCAAGGGCCGTGGCCGGAAGCTCGGTATCCCCACCGTCAACCTGGCCCACGACGGCGAGATCCTGCCCAAGCCGGGGGT
The DNA here is from genome assembly GCA_017881285.1 of Pseudomonadota bacterium. GTDB lineage: Bacteria > Myxococcota_A > Polyangia > Fen-1088 > Fen-1088 > Fen-1118. Next base: position 2,361 of record JADGRD010000337.1, read on the forward strand.
ATACGCGGGCCGGGCCTGTCACCTCGATGCCGACCGCGCCTGGTTCGCGGCCGCCATCAGCATTGGCACCAACCCGACCTTCACCGAGAAGGGCGAGCCCGAGCTGTTCGTCGAGGCGCACCTGCTCGACTACGCAGGTGATCTCTACGGCGCCCGCCTGCGCCTGGCCTTCGTCGCGCACCTGCGCGAGCAGCGCCGCTACACGAAGGTGGACGAGTTGGTCGCCGAGATCGCGCGGGACATCGCACGCACGAGGGAGATCTGCACATGACCACCGACCATCTCTACGAAACCGAAACCATGGCCGAGCTGTGCGCGCGCCAGGGCCGCATCGGCGAGGCGATTTCCATTTATCGCGCGCTCGCCGAGACCGCCCCCGACGCGGCGACCCGCACACGCGCGCAGGCGCGGCAAGCCATCCTGGAATCCACGTGGCAGCCCCTGCGCGAAACCGAAGTGCCGCCCGCTGACGTGCCCTTGCCGCCCGAGCCCGGGGTGGCCGTGCTGGTCGGGGAGGATCAGATCACGGTGGCGTGGGCCTTGCCGGCCGACACCTCGCCGCTGGCCCTCGACATCCTCGTGCTGCAAAGGACCAGCGCCGGCATCGACGCGCAGAAGAAGTTGCTGCCGCTCGCGACCGCGGCGGGCCGGCTGGGACTGGCGGTGCCCGCCGTGCATTCCGCCGTGGCCGCGGCCGGCACGGTGCGCGCCGGGCGCTTCGTCGCGCTGGCGCGTACGGCGACGTAGAACGAAGCAGGGATCGCGGGCGCGCGCGGGTTTTCTAGAGCACCGAACGGTTTGGTGCTCTAATTTTCCGCTTCCAGCAGCCCCTCGCACTGCTTCGGCATCGCGGGGGCGTCCTCGCCCGGGGGCTTGCGCTTGGCCGCCGTCTGGGTCGCGTCCGCGGAAAACCACCAGTCGAGCGAGGCATCGCAGCCTTCGCTCGTCGGGAGAGGTTGAGGTACGGCGCAGTCGGGGCTGTCGACGGGGCAGCGCAGGCGCACGTGGAAGTGGTCCTGATGTCCCCACCACGGGCGGAGCAGACGCAACCAGGGCCCGCGCCTGGTCTTGTCCTGGCACAGGGCGCGCTTGACCGACGGATGGACGAAGATGCGATCCACGGCGGGATTCGTCGCCACGACTTCCAGCAAATGCACAACCTTCGGGGTCCACGCCGACAGCATCTTCTTGCTGCGCAGATCGACCACCGAAGGCGCGGGCGGCGCGGGGGCTTTGCCGGGGAGGAACGACTTGACGGGCGGCGCATACCACAGGTCCACGTCGATCCCGCTCTGATGGCTGCGATGGCCGGTGGGCGTGGGCCCGCCGCGCGGCTGGCCCAGATCGCCGACGAAGAGCGGCGCCAACTTCTCCCGGCGCGCTTGCGCGGCAAGCTTGCGCAAGAACGCGATGAGCACCGGGTGGCCGAAATTGCGGTGGCGCTCGGGGTGCACGACGGTCCAGCCCGCGCCCCGCAGGGGCAAGGCCTCCGCGCCCTGCACGCATCCCGCGCCCGGCTGGCCAACGGCGAGAGCCGGCCCCGGCGATGGCTTGGCCACGCGGCTCCAGCGCAAGTCGAACGCCTGAATCGACGGAGCGACCGCGGCGTCCGCCCCGGCGTCAGAAGCCCCGCCATCGGGCGAGGCCGACGCGGCGACGAGGAGCGCGAGAAGATACACCATCAGCCCTCAATCTGCGCGCGTCGCGCGACAGACGCCAGTTTCGCCGGCGCGCGAAAGGGCGAGGCGGCGAACCTGGTGCCCGAGCAGCCGCCGCGATGGCATCGCGAATCACCGATGGACGCAAAGGCGCTTGCCAAGCGAGCGGCGGTGCAAGAAATCGGCTTCGACCCGAAGTGCGTCACCAAGACCGCGCCGACCGGAACCGGCGTGCAGAGCTGGTGGCTCTACTCCATCGACTACAACCACGTCAAGAACATCGGAGGCGTCGCCCAGTGCATCCCCCCCAAGGCGCAACCACGCAAGGTCGTGCTCGCGCCGTGGTGGTGGCCGTGGCCGTGGTCTAAGCTAGTCCCATGCTTCGCCAATACCCTCTGACCCCGGCGGCCGGAAAACGCCTCATCGCGAAGGCGCTCCTCGCGCATCCCTGGGTGACCGAGACCCTGCGCTCTGGCCGCCTGGTCATCGTGGCCGGGACAACCAATGGTTACGTCGCCGAGGAGATCCTCGCGCAGATTGGACAGGCCGTGGGCTTCGTGCGCCGGTACTTCTTCCGCGGCATCACGCTGCCACCGGCCCTGATCGCCGCGATGGGCAAAAAGCCCCCCGACAATGACCGCTTTCCCGGCGACATCGTCATCGACAAGGGTGTTTGGCAACGGGCCAAGACCGGGTTCGAGGTTGTGGGCGATCTCGGTCCCGGCGACCTGATTCTCAAGGGCGCGAACGCACTCGATGTCGACTCGGCGCAGGCGGCCACGTTCATCGCCTTCCCCGACGCCGGCCCCACCGGCGCGATCCTTCCGGCGGTCCTGGGACGCCATGCCAGGCTGCTCGTCCCGGTCGGGCTGGAGAAGCGCGTTCCTGGCGGCTTGCTCGACCTCGACCAGCGTTTGGCCAGTCCCGATGCCGAGGGACTCCGCCTCTGTCCGCTGCCCGGCACGGTCTTCACGGAGATCGACGCCCTCGCGCTGGCGACCGGCGCGCGCGCCACGCTCGTGGGCGGCGGCGGCGTGGCCGGCGCCGAAGGCGCCATCTGGCTCGCGGTGGAGGGGAGCGACGACCAGCTAACCCAGGTCGA
>JADGRD010000338.1 GCA_017881285.1 Pseudomonadota bacterium
GCTGCGCCTGCATTCGACCGGGCTCGGCGAGCTCGACGCTGTCCTGGTGGTCACCGCGCTGGTGCCGTTCTTCGCGTTCTGCGTACAGACCCCGGACTTGGTCGGCCTTCGGCCCCTACTGCTGGCCATCATCCCGCCCTGCTGTCTGCAGTTTGCCATGTTGCTGGCCGTGGGTATCCCGGATGCCGTCGCAGATGCGCTGGTGGGCAAGCGGACCCTGGTGGTGCGCCTGGGTGGCGCGCGCTCCGTGCGCTGGTACGCGACGGCTGTCGTCGCCGCCTTTGCGTCGCTGCCCATGTTGGTCGCGGCCGGACTACCCGGTAGAGTCGCGCTGGCCGCGGCCGGGTTGTTGCCGCTGGCTGCCTGGCGGATCTGGCGCGCGCGCGGTGGCCGCGCCCTGCGACCCGAGAACTGGGAAAGCCTCACGTTCTGGGCCGCGGCCCTGCTGGTGCTGACCTGCGCCGCCGAGCTGGCCGGGTTCTTGCTGCCGCAGCTCCTCCCCTTCAAGCCTTGAGAAGGCCAGGAAGAGCATCTGGGCCTACCAGCTATCCGAACGCAACGAGTCCCGTGATGTCCGAAAACCCGTAGCCACGGCTTAGGCGGCCTCGCGGCTCGATTGCCTTTCGGCGATCAATTCGTTTTTCGCGGATAGCCAATCCTGCACGTCCGATCCATGAGTGGATCCGCGCGTCTGAAACATGGCGAATGCCCGCTTGGCGATGTCCTTGTGGGAGACATGGATCACGGGCCCGAGGAAAGTGGTTTGTTCCTTGTCGGAGATGGCCTGTTGTTGGGATTGGTGGGAAGGTTGGGATGAGTGGGATGAGTGGGATGGGTGTTGGGACATGGCTCGGCTCCTTTGGGCTATTGGGGAAGGACGACTGCCTCGATTTGGCGTCCCATCCCGCCAGTGGAGTCGACGATGGGTTGGGGCCGTATCAATCAACACTACTTTGGGGTGGGCTCAGAGTGACTTGCTCAATCCGTGGTCAGTTTTCACTGTTGGCGGGTAGCCGCGCGAGGATCGCCTCTCCCGACCTTTTCAGCCTCTGGAGCACCGGCATCTGTCCAGCCAGCAGGCGGCGGAGGTCGGTGTCGCGGCTCTCCTGCATCGTGCTCGTGAGTGCGTCGATCATCTTGCCGTGTTCTCGCACCATCGCCAGGATGAACGCGCGGTCGAAGTTTTGCGGCTGCCGCACGCGCAGCCTCTCCAGCGGACCGTCTGTCGGCTCTTGCTTCCCATCTTCCAAGTTCCGACGGTCGATCTGTTTCTGGTCCGCATAATCCATGAGCTGATTGTCGCAGCGTTGGTGCTCCTTGGTCAGCAGGAGAGCGTAGTTCTTTACCCGCTCGGCCTGCCCCTTCTCCAGTGCCAGCTTGGCGCCCTCGATCGCCATCCGGTTACCCTCGTGCAGCAGGGCGATCATGTCCTCCGCTCGGTCCACTCGCCTTGTATTGGCGCCGGTCTCGTTCTGACGGCGCTCCTTCGGCAGCGGTTCGCCGCCTATAGAGCCCGCCTCACTGGCCAGAACCAAACTGGGGGCAGCCCCGAAGAACCACGCGCCACCTACCAGCGCCGCGGCCCCAAGTACGATGTGCCGCAACCGCTTCCAATAGGCCGAGTTCTGCATCTTCATTCATCCCTTCCCAATTGCTCGTGTCTGCCGCTCGCAGCGCCCCGATGTCGCCGAAAATACTCGTGGGTGCACATGCGATGCCAAGGCCGCGAAGGTTGCGCCGACAGCCGCTGGCAGCCGAGTCCGCCTGCCGGGCAATCGAAATGAATGAACAGGACCTTCATCTTGATTGAGCAAACGACCGCGACCACAACGGCTACTTGGCGACCAGATCGTTCTTCACTTCTTTGACGCCCTGAATGTGTGCGGCAACTTCTCCTGCCCTCGCGGCGTGATCTTCCGAGTCCACGAAGCCGCTCAACTGAACGACGCCTTTGAACGTCTCTACATTGATCTGAAGCGTCTTCAAGGTGGCTTCATCGAGAATTGCGGCCTTTACCTTGGTCGTGAGAACCGAGTCATCGACATACTCGCCGGTACTTTCGTGTTTCTGTGTGGCCGCGCAACCAAAGAACGCCGGCGCGAACGCTAGACAAGCCAGGAACCTAACAATGCGAAATCTCTCTACCATGATGTCTTCTCCATTCCTTCTGCGACCGATTGTTTGACATGCGGAGCCTGTTGGTCAGTGACCACGCGTGGGGACACAAGCAAGAAGCGCGCCGGGACGGGCGGGGTTGGCGTTCAGGGATAGCGTTGTAGCAGCTACAGCCTCGCTACCACCAACTCCTCGACCTGACGCCGTAGTGTCCAGAAAGCGCTCGCCAAGATTCTCACACAAAATCGCGGAGATCGGGAGCTTGGAAAGGTCGTCCTACCTGCGGTACGTGGTGAAGGAATTCATGGCGCACTACCATGCCGAACGATTCCATCAGGGGCTTGGCGGGCAGTTGATCCAGCGGCCCATCGGCCCGGTGAACGAGAATGGGGCGCATGGCAAGATCCAGTGCCGGTCGCGCCTCGGTGGAATGCTGAACTTCTACGTCCGCGAGGCCGCCTGAGCCGTGACGACGAATTCCCGGACGCTACGGGATGCTGGACCCGTCCGCTGATCCGTTATCCGTCAACTCGGCCACTGTGTTCGGGGCCGCTACGGCTTGTATCTCCCGCCCACCCCGAAGGCGACGTCCCACACCAGCATCTCGCTGCCCGTCCACACGGTGGTCTGCGTCGAACCAGAATTTGGCGGAGCGTCGATGGTTGGGAAGGGCGCCACCGTCTGCCAGCGGTCGGGCACGAAATCGTAGATCGCGCCGGTCACTGCGTCGTAGCCGCTAGCGCCACCCCCACCCCACAGCAACATGCGCCCGGCATCGGGCACGCCCGCATCAGGCAGGAAGAACAGCGCAGGATTCGCACGAAGTGAGGGCGTGTCGACCTCGGAGATCGCGTACCAAGCGTCGGCGACGGGGTCGTAGCTGGCGGCGTTGGGTAACGCCAGATTGCTGCCGCCCCAGACGATCATCTGCGTCCCCATCCAGACGGCGGAGTGACCGTAGCGAGGATGGGGGGCGCCCGTGCTGGTCATGGGTCGCCACGAATCGGTAGAGGGGTTGTAGATGGCGCCGGACGCCGAGGCGCATGAGCCCGCGGGATAACCTCCCCAGATGATCATCTCGCTTCCGGTCCAGACCAATGACGGGATCAAGAGCGGGGGAGCGCCGGCGGCGGACACCGGACGCCACGTGTCCGTGCTCGGGTCGTAGCGTCCGTGCGAGACGACTCCCACGTCCTCCTGGCTGCCCCACACGATCAATTCGCTGCCCGTCCATATGCCCCGGAGCTCGCCTGCATTGGCCGGCGCCAGGTCCGTGCTCGTGGGCGACCACTTGTCGGCGGCTGGATCGTAGCGTCCACCCGAGAGCAAGATGCTGCCGCCGTCGTAGCCGCCCCATACGATCATCTCCTTGCCCGTCCAGACGGCCACGTGGCCGCTGCGCGCCCTCGGGGCAACCGAGGTGCTGACCGGCGTCCAGGTATCGGTGGCCGGATCGTAACGCCCGCCGGTCGCCTCGGGCCTGCCGTCGTAGCCGCCCCACACGATCATTTCCTTGCCGGTCCAGATCGCACTGGCCGACATGCGCGGGCCGCTGGGCGCGCCCGCCGGCGACATCACTGTCCACGCATCGACGCGGATCCGATTGGTGGCTGTACCCGGCGCGCGTTTGGGCGAATCCGGCCAGCCGTCGTCTTCGCCAGGCTGCACTCCGCCTGCGCCGCTCGGCTTGGTCCACCAACAACCACCGGAGCCGCCTCGCGCGATGGAGCCGCCACCGCCGATCGGGTCGACGACGCCGCCCTGGCCGCCACTGCCAAAGAACTCGTTACCGCCGGTGCTGTCCCGACCGCCGTCGGGGTTCGTGTGCAGCGAGTGTGAGCAGGCGGCGACGAGGCCACAAACCGGAACGGCGAGCAACACGCGGCGTACCATGCAGCGATCCTAGCACCGAGCCGGTCGCATTCGTCTCACGTTCCACCGCGTACACGCGGACCGTGTGACCGAGATCTCCGGAGACGCCATCTGCGGAAAGAACTTCCCGACGGCGTTTCTACAGTAGGTCTTGCCGCAGTCGTTCTGAATCGGATCCATGTATGTCCCTCCGGCGAGCCCAATCGTCGTCCCAGTGGCGATGAACAAGACCAGTCCCCGCCGTCCACGAAACTCCAGGCCAGCGAGGTCGAGGTTCAGCCAAAGTGAGCTGTCGGGAAATTCGTGGCTACCTCCGCCGTAGGAAAGGCCCGCGCCTGTCGCGATCGACGGGTAGCCGTGGACGGGCTCGGCGCGGTCGCGGAAGTACATCGCGACCACGATGCGCAGGTAGTAGTAGACGCTGATGACGCTGCTCAAGACCGCGGCCACCACCAGCCAGACCAGCTCGGGCCGTTCGACGGCGGCGCGGAACAGGTAGAACTTGGCGAAGAAACCGCCGGTCGGCGGCACGCCGGCCAGCGAGAGCAGAAAGAGCGTCATCGCCAGGGCCAAGGCCGGCCGCCGACGCGCGATGCCCGACCAGTCGTCGACGCAAAGGCATTCGTCGCCCTGCCGCCCGACCCAAGCCGCCACCGCGAACGTCCCGAGGGTGGTCGCCGCGTAGGCCGCCAGATAGAAGATCAACGCCGGTTGCGCCGCGGCCACGCCGTAGCCGATCGCCGCCCGCGTGGGCGATGGCCGAGTAGGCCAGCATGCGTTTCACGCTCTCCTGCCGGATCGCCGCCAGATTGCCCAGGGTCATGGTGGCGAAGGCCAGCAGGCCGATGGCACGCGCCCAGCCGGCGTGCCCCAGCGCCACCTCGGGCCGTGCCAGCGCCGAGCCCAGCAGCCCGGGCCGCTGCGCGGCCGGCACCCCACCAGCGCGTAGGCCGCCAGCGACATGGTCTCGATGCCGATGAGCAGCGACACCTGGTCATGGAATTGGCGCCGAAGCCGCGGTGACCCGCCATGCGTTTTTCCCGACGGATCTGTGAAACGAGGGCACTATTACTCGAAACGAGGTCGACCTTGACCCTGGTGAGGACATACGGATGAAGATCGGGCTT
>JADGRD010000339.1 GCA_017881285.1 Pseudomonadota bacterium
TCGGTGACGACGAACCCGGCCGGCGTCGGCAATCCCGCCGCGGCCAGCTCGGCCAGGGAGCGCGCCTTGCCCCCCAGCCGCGTATCGCCGACTGCAAGTTCCGCGAAGTAGTCCACAGGGCGAATCTACCAGTCTCCCGCCCCCGCGCCGCCTCCACCGCAAGAGAATGCGGAAGCAAAGTGGGTTCCCGGATCCGATTCCGAGCCCATCCGTGCTCTGCGCCCTCCTCTGCCTATGTGCTCTCTATGTTTCACTTTCCCTCGCCTGGAGGAGAATCCAACTTGGGGTTGCCGTCGGTCCATACCGCCCCCTATAGTGGCCGGCAATGCGCGGTCCGCTGCTCTCGGGAGCACTTGGTAGCCCGGCCACCCTCGGCCGGGTGTGCGGGCTCGTGGCCGAGCGTTCGCCGGTGGTTGTGTTGTCGGCGTTGTGGCTGGCCGAAACCCTGGCCACCGAAATGCCCGTGCTCGCGCTCGTCGAGGAGGCAAAACGCGGCGCGGCGGTGCGCGCGCAGCGCCGGGCGCGCAAACAGTGTCACCCGCTGACCATCATGGTGGCGGGCTCGGAGGTGCCGCTGGGCCGGAGCACGGTGGGCGCGGTCCTCGTCGACAGCATGGTCGACATCGAGGAAGAATCCGCCGCCACCGATCTGCTGCTCGGGCTCCTGCCCGTGCTCAAGCCCGACGGCATCGTCATCTCCCTCGACGCGACCAAGAGCCCTAGCCTGGAGGCGCGCGTGGCTGAGAACTTCCTGGCGGCAAGCCTGGCGGGCATCACGCAGATCCGCCCGCGTGATGGCGCCTTGCTCACGACCGGTCACGCCCCCCACCCCGCCATCGTGGCCGCTCGCACGCGCGCCCTGCCCGCGCAATGAATCTGGCACGCCGCTTTCCCGGCGGTCTATGCTTTCCGGGAATGCGCCGCATCTTGCTCGCCGTGACCGTGTCCCTCGCGGTGCACCTTCTCGTGGTCGCCGTCGCGGTGGGGTTCGGCGTGTGGCAGGGCCTGTCCCTGGTCCCGGCCGTCAAGATGCAACCCATCAGCGTCGAGGTGAAGGATCTGCCCCTCGGCGCCGCTCCCAACAGGGAGGCCGAACCTGGCAAAGAGCCACCCACCCGGGCGCCGCGTCCGCGCCGCCGCACCGCGACCGCGCATGAAGGTGTCACCATCCCGAGCGTGCCCGACGCCGGCGCGCCACCGAACCAGACCGACGCGGCGGTTTCCACCGGCTCGCGCGACGGTGGCGGCAGCGTCGACGGCGGCCGGCGGAAGCCCGGTGATCTGCGCCAGAACGGCCCCGAGGGCTCGCGCCTCATCGCGCTGCTGCGCCTGGATCGCCTGCGCGCCGCGGCGGGTAGTGAGAAGACCATCGCGGCCATCGACCAGCTTCTCCTGCTGCTGCCCGACCGGCGCCGCCTCATCGACGGAACCGGTCTCGACCTCTACCGCGATTTCGACGACCTGATCATCGCGACCCCCAACCCCACCGACGACGCGGTCACCTTCCTGGCCGTGCGCCATCACCTCACCGATGCCGCGCTCAAGGCCGGGCTCGACCGCGGGGCCAAGGCCAACCGCAAGCCCATCGAATGGATGACCATCGGCGGCCGTCCGGTCGGGCTCCGGCGAAAACCCGGGGGCCCCGGCCACGAGGGCCTGGATCGCGACGACCGCATCCTCGCGTTGCCGCAGGCCTCCTTGGCGATCATCGCGCCCCCCATCTACGCGGCACAGTTTCTCGACACCGATCTCGTGGCGCGCCCGAGCGGCGGCGCCGTGCTCGACGCTGGCGCCCCCGATGCACTGGGCGCTGGCGGACCGCAACGCAAGCCCGTCAACGCCGCGCGTTGGCGGAACATGGCGGCGCGCATCGAGGCCGAGGAGAGCACCCTGCCCGAAGACGCGGCCTTCTTGATGATGGCCACGGGCCTCTTCGCGCCCGTGGGCGGGCCATCGGGCTACCTGGTGCCGCCCACGCGCGGCCAAAGCGACGACCAGCCCGCGCAGCCGGTGGGAGGAGAGGCCAGCCCGCCGCCAGCCACGATGACGCTGCTCGTGGGCGTGGAGGCGCCCTTCATCGAGGTGAACGCGGAATTCGCGACCGCGGCCGAGGCGGATCGGTGGGAGGGTGACTTGCCCACGTGGCGGCGCAAGCTGCTCACGAACCCACTCGTGTTCCTGGGCGGTTTCGCCTCGCTGATCGGGCGAGCCGAGAGCTCCCGCGAGGGCAACACTCTGCGCCTACGCGCCGAAACCTCGACCGAGGAGTTGCAGCGCCTGCTCAACCTCATCGCCAACTTGACCCGCACCGCGCTGGCCCGGCCACGGTAGGGACACGTGGCCGGACTCACTCCCGACGCTTCGCGTGCCTGGACAGCTTGTGCCCGGATTCGCCGATCGGGCGATCGAAGACCATGGCCAGGGGGAAGGTCGTGCGCAGGACGATGCTGGAGTGCGCAGCCGAAGCCTCGGCAACCCGAACCTTGCGCAGAAGCGCGACCGCGCACACGGCGGCGGTCGGATCGATCGAACCCTGCGAGGCGAAGCCCACCGAACCCACCGAGCCCCCGGGCTCGATGTAGGCGATCACGTCCACGTCCTCGGCGCCCAGTGTCCCGCAGTTCGCCAGATCGCTCGAGATACCGGCGAGGTGGCGGGCCATCTCATCGGCGCTCCACGGAATCACGCTGCGCTCGCCGGTCGATCGGAAATTCATCGAGTATTCGAAGTCCGTGCCGCGCCGGCCCTCGGGCGCGGGAAACGGGATCTGCTTGCCGATGGTCACCAGGCAGCTTTCGACGGAATAGTTTCCGAGGGCGTTCCTGACGACCTGGACATCGGACACCTCGCCGCCGCCGGTGACCACGAAGCGCATCACGATCTGCCCTGAAAGGTACTTGCGCGCATCGCCGGCGCGCGCGAAGCATTCGGCCAGGGCGCGCTCATGCGGCTTGATGGCGCGGTCCACCGCGCGCTCGTCGAGCACGCCCAACGACATGGACATGGACATGGCCTTGTCGTCCCCCTCAACGTGGCCGGCGGCCCAGCCCGCCGGCTTGGCCTTCTTCGTCCGCCGCGGCTTGGCCTGGCTCTCCTGGACCTCGGGTCCCGAAGCGCAGCCCAGAACGAGCGCTGCCAGAGCTCCCAAGGGCACGATGAACTTTAGCATCATGGCAATCCGTAATGCATTATACAGATTCTTAGTCATGATACAACTGGAATCTGGACCTCGCACGGCACTTCTCCAGATTAGGGATCGGTGCCCCCACCGATTGGTGGGCGGAAATGCCTAATACTGCGGTTCGAACTTATAGACGTACTGGATGTCGCCGGGGCGGTCCACCTTGGGGAACTCGAATTCCTTGATGGTCGCAGCCAGACAGGTCTCGACATCCTTGCTGTTGAGCGTGCTGGACATGACCTTCACGGCCCGGGCGGTGCCGTTGGTGTTGAGAGAAAGCAGAATGGTTACGTCGCCTTTGAACTGGCGGGTCTTCTTCTCGTTGAGCACGTCCTGGTAGCATCGACGCGCGGAGGCGTCGCGCTGTTGGAGCACAAGGTAGACATCCGCCTGCTTGTCGGGTGGAATGCCACCGGTGTCGATCCGGATATCCTCGCCCCCGCGCACGACGACAGGGGGATTGTCCCCGTCGCTGGCGCCGCTTGTCGAAGCGCACGCACCCAGCGCTAGACAGGTTCCCATGGCGAACAACATCGCGTTCAGCTTCATTGTCTGACCCTCCGCATCATTGGAATCAGCGAGACACTCGGTCTTATTCCTTTAACAGCGCGGATGCAATGCCCAGTCGCTGCACGTCGCTCGTGCCCTCGTAGATCTCGGTAACCTTGGCGTCGCGGAAGTGACGCTCGACGGGATAGTCGGCGAGGCACCCGTTGCCGCCAAGAACCTGGACCGCGTTGCCGGCCACGTGGCTTGCGGCCTCCGAAGCGACGAGCTTGGCCATGGAGGCGTAGGCGGACACGGTCGCGCCACGGTCGCGCGCGGCCGCCGCGCGCCAGGTGAGCAGGCGGGCGGCGTCGACCTGGGTCGACATGTCGGCCAGCTTGAACTGAATGGCCTGATGGTTGGCGATGAACTCGCCGTTCGTGCGCCGGCCAAGCGCATAGCGAGTGGCTGCGGCGAAAGCGGCGCGTGCGATGCCGACCGAAAGCGCCGCGGCTCCGACCCGCGCCCCGTCGAGTGCGAAGCGCAACACCGCGCGGCCACCGCCCTCGGTCCCGAGCAACGCATCGAATGGCAGGCGCACGTCGTCGAAGGTCATCGCGGAGCTGACCGCGCCGCGCAGACCTAGCTTGCCGTGCGCGGGGCCGAGGGAAACTCCGGCGCTCGCGGTGGAAAGCAGGAACGCGGACAAGCTGTCCTGCGCGCCGGGCGCGGTGAGCGCGAAGACCAGCGCGACCTCCGCGACCGGGGCGCAGGTGACGAAGCTCTTGCTCCCGCGCAGAACAACGCCCTCGCCGTCGTGACGGGCCAGGGTGGCTACGCACGCCGGACCAGAGCCGCCTGCCTCCGTGAGAGCGAAACAACCGAGCTTCGCGCCGCTGATGAGCGAGGGCAGCCACGCGCGTTTCTGCGCCGCGGTGCCGAAGCGCAGGATGGACTCGCAGACCACGCCCTGCACCGACACGACCGCCGCGGTCGAGGCGCACCCGCTGGCCAGCTCCTCGATCATCAGGGCGGCCGCGACCGTGTCGAGCCCCGCACCGCCCCATTCCTTGGGTACGGCCACGCCCAGCATACCAAGCTTGGCCAGGCGCTCGACGGCCTGCCGCGGGAAACGCTGCTGGCTGTCAATCTCGGCCGCCTGGGGAGAGAGTTCCCGAAGCGCGACTTCGCGCGCCTGGTCACGAAGCGCCCGCTGGGCATCTGTCAGGTCCAAATCCACGGTGCTTCTCTACCACTCCCGGCCCGGATTTCCCTGCCCTAAGTCGCCGCTCAAAGATAACTCTAGCAGGTGCGCGGCCGATCCATCCCGTCTGGCTGCGTCGCTCGTCGCTCATATACCGACGGGTATGCTCGCTCCTCGCTCCTTGCCATCCGGGCGCCTCGGCCGCGCTCTTTGCACGAG
>JADGRD010000340.1 GCA_017881285.1 Pseudomonadota bacterium
ACCTTCGCGTGTACCCCCCGTTCGTTCTTCGGGACTTCGCTGCGCGGCCAGATGCAGAACGCTTTCGCGCCCTGGGAAGCCTGGCCGTACGGGCGGTGCACGACCCGTCCCGTGTGACCGCCGCGCTCGAACGCGCACAAAAGGCGAAGACGTCCCGCCGGATGCACGCACACTGGTGGCCATGTTCCGCCGATCCGCGATCCGTCACTCAGCTCTTCCGTTTCTTGTCGCCCTGGGGTGCCTAGGTTGCGGCTCCGCAGGCCCTACCGGGCCGCAATCATCGGGAGGCCCTTCCATCAGTACGACATCGAATGGACGCCTGCAGGCGTGAAGTTCTTCATGGACGGCACGCTGCTGCGCACCTGGACCGCCAACATCTCGCGGCTGAAGCTGCCGCTCAACGTTCTCCTGACCATCTGGGCGTCGAACAGCGCCGCCTGGGCCGGGGCACTCAATGCCGCGTCGGCCCCCACCAGCGCCGAGGTGGACTGGATCAAGGTGTACGGCTGGAAGGGCTGAGATACCACAAAAGGCGAAGACGCCCCGCCGGGTGCGCGCCACACTGGCGGCCATGCTTTGCCGAGCCCGGATCTCTCGTCTGACGCTTCCGTTTTGCGCCCTCCTGGTCGCTGGCGGAATGGGTTGCGGTTCGGCGTCCCCGTCGGGTGGAAATGCCGGAGGTGGAACCCGTTCCCTCGCAGGCGCGGCCTCGGGCGGTGCGATCGGCAGCGGCGGGCGATCCGGTAGCGGAGGCGGCGCGGGGACCGGCACCACGAGCGCAGACGGGGGCTCGGGTTCATCCGCGACGGGCGGCCGCGCGGCTGGCGGCTCCGGTGGCGGGATGGGCGGGGTCGTCGGCTCCGGCGGTGCTACGGGCTCCGGTGGAGCCGCGGGCGGCTCGGGCGGCGGCTCTTCCAGCCGCAGCGGTGGCACGCAGGGTCTGGGTGGGACCACGGGCCGCGGCGGCGCGACCAGCGCCACCGGGGGTAGCGCCACTGGGGGAGGCGGAAGCGCGACCGGTGGCAGCGGAAGCGCGACCGGGGGCAGCGGTGGCGCGACCGGTGGGAGCGGTGGCAGCGCGCGCGATGCTTCGGGCAACGACGCGCCCGCGACCCCTGATGCGACGTCGAGCGGCCCCGAGCCCTTCACCTTCGGCAAGCCGCCGGCGGCGGCTGCGCACTTCAAGAAGGGCATCAACCTCGGCAACCGGTTGGAAGCGCCGAATGAAGGCGACTGGGGCGGCCAGGTGCTGGCCAGCGACTTTCCCTTCATCGCCAAGCGCGGCTTCGATCACGTGCGCATTCCCATTCGTTTCAGCGGTCATGCGTCGAGCGGCGCGCCCTATGCCATCGACGCCGCGTTCTTCTCGCGCATCGATGCCGTGCTCGACCAGGCGCTGGCCGCGAATCTCGCGGTGATCGTCGACATGCACGCCTACGACGAGATGGCCAGCGATCCGAGCGGTCAACGCGCGCGCTTCCTGGGTCTGTGGTCCCAGATCGCAAGCCGCTACCAAACCCGCCCCGACACCGTCGCCTTCGAGCTGCTGAACGAGCCGAACACGCAGCTCGACAGCACCTGGAACGACAGCGCCGCTGCCGCGATCTCGACCGTGCGCGCGACCAACCCACGGCGAATGCTGGTGGTCGATACCGTGTTCTGGGCCGATCCCGGCAAGCTCTCCACGCTGGTGCTGCCCGACGACGCCAACCTACTCGTGGCCGTGCACCTCTACGAGCCCAAGCTCTTCAGCTTCCAAGGCGAGAGCTGGATGGGGCCAGAGTACATGACCACGCCCGTGATCTTCCCGGGGCCGCCCGCCACGCCCATCACGCCCGTCGCGGCGGCCAGCGCTGTCGCCTGGGCCAAACAGTGGTTCGACGACTACAACAAGCTTCCCAGCGCCACCAACCCGTCCGGCCCGGCGACCATCACGGCGCAGGTCAGCCTTCTGACCAACTACATCAAGTCCCAGGGACGCACCGTTTACAACGGCGAGTGGGGCCCCCAGGATGCCGGCCCCATGGACTCGCGCGTGCGGCTCGTGACGGAGGTGCGCAAGCAATGCGAGCAGGCAGGCGTGGGCTGGGCCATCTGGGAAGACCCCAACAACATGAAGCTGTTCGACTCGGCCGCCGGCACCTGGGTGGAATCGATGGTCGCAGCTCTGCTGCCGTAGGACTTTCTAGGATGTGGTCGGCTCCCGGTCTTCACAAAGCGACCCAAATTCAAACATCGCGACCCTCCCGCACCCAGCCCGGCCCGCACCCATGGGTGCTAGCCTTCGTGAAGCGTCGCGGTTCGCGAGCAAAGGATTGAACGATGCGCAAGCACAGTAGGATTTCGCTGCTGGTTCTCGTTTCCGGCCTTTCTGCGCCCGTCCCTGCGTTTCTTGCCTCGAGCGCATCGGCCGCCACCAATCAGTTCAGAGGGGTCAACTGGGCCGATTCGCGGGACAACTTCCAGTCTGGCGTCCTGTACATTTCCGGCCTCTCTTCATCGGACACCTACGCCTCGGCATTGGCCACGGGAACCGGCATCATGGACCAGTTCGTGTCGAAGCTCGGCGCGAATGCCGTTCGCATGCCCATCAACGAGGCGACGGTCTCGACCTTTTGGAGCACCTACACGGGGGCCATCGACGCGGTCCTGGCCAAGGGCAAGGTCGTGTTGTGCTACTGGGACAGCGCCAAGAGCAACAAGCCCCCGGACATGAACGCGTTCTGGAACATGTGGAAGACGGTGGTCGACAAGTACGGCAGCAACGACAATGCCTATTTCGAGATCTTCAATGAGCCGAACATGTACAGCAAGAGCGATCTGGTTACCCTGTACACGAGCTGGTTGACGCAATTTTCGACGGTCCCGAAGGGCAGGGTCATTCTCGACGGAACCGGCAACGCACAGAACGTTCCCGACATCGGCTCGGTCGCCTCGCTCGACGGTTGTCTGCTGGCCGTGCACGACTACAGCTTCTTCGGCTCGGATACCTGGACCACCGAAGCACAATGGGTGAGCCAGTTCAAGGGTGAGGTCGGCAGTTACTCCGACCGGACCGTCTGCACGGAATGGGGCGGCCCCATGAGCCCCGGCAGCAAGAACGGAATCAGCTATGGCTCCTTGGATTACAGCCAGCCCCCCACGAATTACTTCGAGGCCTACGTTCGCGGCATGAGCAACCAGCTGCGCACCTGGAACATGGGCAGCTTCTACTGGCCCGGCCTGCGCGACGGCGACTGGTACAGCATGATGACCCGCAGCGGAACCGGCGCCAATGTGCAGCTCACCGTCTCGAATCAGTCCGGGTTGGCTCAGCTACAGAATGCGTGGACGGGCCCAGCCCCGACGGCCGATGCCGGCGCCGGCGGCAGCGGCGGCGGGAGCGGCGGCCGTAGCGGTTCCGACGCCGGGGCTGGCGGAACCACCACGGGGGGCGCGGGCGGAGGTGCCGGCACGGGCGGCTCTACCTCCGGCGGGCGAGGTGGCGTGACCGGGACATCCACCACCTCCGCTGGAGGAAGCTCGGGTTTGGGGGGCACGCTCCCGGTGGGGACTGGGGGCGCCGGTGGGACATCCGCCAGCTCCCAAGGAGGAGGCTCGGGCGGTCGGGGTGGTGCCGACGCGGGCAACGGCGGCGCGGCAGGGAGCACGCCTGGCGGCAGCGGCGGGGCTACCGGAGCGGGCGGGGCGCCTGGGACAGGCGGCGTGACCCTTGCCTCCGGGGGCACGACGGCTGCCGCCAGTAGCGGCGGCGGGGGCGCGGGCGGCAGCGGCAGCGGCGGTGCCGGAGAGGGTGGACACAGCACTGCCGGAACCTCCACGGCACCGGCACGCGGCAGCTCCGGGTGCTCGTGCGACATCGGCCGGGCTTCCGGCCCGGGACTGGGTCGGCTGCTGGGCTTGCTGCTTGGCCTTGTCGGCCTGGCGACCTTCCGACGCTTGCGGTAGTGAGGGTGCTCGACAGCCGCTACGGCAACAGGGCGGTGAAAGCCCGGAAGCCATTTCCATGACCCACTTTGGGCGCACCCACGAGTCTCTCCCCTGATGACCAAAGTTGCGTTGGCCTCCTCGGGCTTCGTCGCGGGCCTCCTGCTGCCGGGGGACGCGTCCGCCAAGACGTTCACCGATTACTTCAAACCGACTCCGATCGTCTGTCCCGCCACCACGAACACCTGGGGGGACAAGGCCGTTCTCCCGCGCGACACCTGTAACGGGCTCGAGGACGCCACCGGAACGGCGACCGTCAAGCCCACGTGGATGTACTGGGACGGCAAGATCCTCCGCGCTGGCGATGGCAAGTACCACATGTTCGCCGACCGCTGGCCGCACGCCAACGGCATGGGCGACTGGGTGAACTCCGACACCGTCCATGCGGTCAGCACGGCCTTGCTCGGCCCGTACGTCGACCAAGGGTATGCATTCAACAATGGTCCCGACAGCAAAGATTCACACAAGGGTCACAACGTCACGGCGAGCGAGCTTCCCGACGGGACCTACTGCCTGATCGTCGACGAGATCGTCCCCTTCACGATCTTCACGGCCGGCTCGCTCGACGGACCCTGGACGAACCGAGGACACGCGCAGATCGACACCAACGGGGTTCCCATCAACATCCCGCAGCCGGGAGACCAGCACCTCGAGTCGAACATCAGCTTCGTGGTGCGCCCCGATGGCAACTACGAGATCATCCAGCGCCACGGCATCATTGCCATCAGCACGACGGGGCTGCTCGGTCCCTACAAAGTGCAGCAGCCCACCACCACCTATGCGTCGGGGCAAACGCCGCCGTCGAACCTGGCGACCATCTATCCCAATCGGCCGAAGCACCTGAGCTCGCTCGCACCGCAGACCCCCGAAAGCGTCTACGTCTACGCCGAGGATCCCATCATCTGGTACAGCGGCGGCCAGTACCACGTCATCTACGACTATCCCGACGACCGGGTTGCGTATCACCTCACTTCGTCCGACGGCATTCACGGGTGGACCGATCAAGGCCTGGCCTTCGATCCAAGGGAATCGCAGAAGCTCTTCACCAACAGCGATGGTAGCGTCGGCCACTGGTACAACGTCGAACGGCCGAAC
>JADGRD010000341.1 GCA_017881285.1 Pseudomonadota bacterium
CGGAGGAAGTCCTCGTCCGTGAGTGCGTCCAGGGCGACCCGGATGGGGAAACGGCCCTGCAGCTCGGGGATCAGGTCCGAAGGCTTCGTGACGTGAAACGCCCCGGCCGCGATGAAAAGGACGTGGTCCGTCTTCACCATCCCGTGCTTCGTCTTCACCGTCGTCCCCTCGACGAGCGGCAGGAGGTCGCGCTGCACGCCCTCGCGCGAGACGTCCGGCCCGCCGCGCGCCCCCTCCTTGCCCGCGATCTTGTCGATCTCGTCGAGGAAGACGATGCCCGTCTCTTCCACGCGGCGGATCGCCTCCTCGGGCACGGTCGCCTCGTCGGACAGCGCGTCGGCCTCGCGCGCCACGAGGTGTCCTCGCGCGTCGCCCACGGGGAGTTTTACTTTCTTCTTCTTCGGCGCGCCGAAGAGATTCGGAAGCATCGCGGGGAGGTCGAAACCCATCTCCTCGATGCCCTGCGGCGTCATGACGGAGATCTGCGGCGTCCTCTCGTCCGTCACCTCGATCTCGACCTCGCGCGACTCGTGCTTGCCCTCGCGAAGGTCGCGGCGGATCCGGTCCCTCCCGTCCTGCGGGCCCGCGCTCGCTCCCGTATCCGCACGGCCCGCCGGACCGGCCGACAGAGAAACCACGAGGAGGTCCACGAGCTTCTCTTCCGCCGCCGCCGCCGCCCGGTCAGAAACGCGCGCGCGGCGTTCGTCCTTCACGAGGCGGATCGCCGCGTCGACGAGGTCGCGGGCGATGGAGTCCACGTCGCGCCCGACATAGCCCACCTCCGTGAACTTCGAGGCCTCGACTTTCACGAACGGCGCGTCCACGAGGCGCGCGAGGCGCCGTGCGATCTCCGTCTTGCCGACGCCCGTGGGGCCGATCATGAGGATGTTCTTCGGCATCGTGTCGCGCTGGAGCTCGGGGTCGAGGCGCTGACGCCGCCAGCGGTCGCGGAGCGCGATCGCCACCGCGCGCTTGGCCTTCGTCTGCCCGACGACATGGCGGTCGAGCTCGGCCACAACCTTGCGCGGCGAGAGGTCCTTGAGCAGGTGCGGCGTCACGGGAGGGTTTCGACGCGGATCTGGTCGTTCGTGTGGATGTCGATGGAGGCCGCGATCGAGAGGGACTCTTTCACGATCGCCGCCGCGTCGAGCGTGGAATGCCGGAGGAGTGCGTGCGCCGCCGCCGCCGCATAGGGGCCGCCGGAGCCCACCGCGAGGATCCCCTCGTCCGGCGCGATGACGTCACCCGTTCCCGAGAG
The DNA here is from genome assembly GCA_017881285.1 of Pseudomonadota bacterium. Taxonomy (GTDB): domain Bacteria; phylum Myxococcota_A; class Polyangia; order Fen-1088; family Fen-1088; genus Fen-1118. The sequence continues at coordinate 1,259 of JADGRD010000341.1, forward strand.
GAGGAGCGAGGTCTTCTCGTCGGCCACGACGAGGAGAGCCTCGAGCTGGCGAAGCGTCTTCTCCGTGCGACAGAGGCTCGGACGATGAAACGAGCATGGGGTGCGGTGGAAACGGCGCCAGCACGGCACGGCGGATCTGGCGCGGGATGTTGCGCAGGCGCAGGTACCACGGCAGACGCGTGGTGAAGACGAGATCGAAGAGACGCTCGCTTCGTAGGTAATAGGCATCCACTCGCGGCAGCGCGAGCCCATCGCTGTCCGGGCGGGCCAGGCCCAGGCTGTCGGTGCAGGCGTAGGCAAAGTGCCGCCCGACGATGCGGCGGCAGCGCCGGTCATGGCGGCCGTAGGGATAGGCGAAGGACGACACCTTCGCACCGAGCAGGTTCTCGATGGCCGTGCGCGAGCGGAGGATCTCATCCTCGATGCGCGCGCTCGGCAGGCGGGTCAGCACGGGGTGGTGGAGCGTGTGGGCGCCGAACTCGATCCCCAAGCGATGCATCTCGACGATTTCACCGGAATTCAGCAAGCGGCGGCAGTGGAAGGTGCGCACACGTTCGCCAGTCGTCGCTCTCGCCGCCTCGGGCATGATGAAGACCGTCGCGGTCATGCCGAGCTCCTGCAGCACGGGCCAGGCGCGCTCGTACACGCTCGCGTCGCCGTCGTCGAAGGTGAGCGCCACGCAACGCTCGGGCAAGGGGCGCGATGTTTGCAGGTGCGCGGCGGCCTCGGAGAAGCGCAGGGTGCGGTAGCCGTGCGCGTGCAACTCGGCCATGGCCCGCCGGAACTGCCGCGGAGGAAAGCACGTCGGCGCAGCGGCGTCGTCGATGGCGTGAAACATCAGGATGGGCAGCCCGGCCGGCACGGCTGCCTAGACTACCGGGGCGGGCGCCTGCCTGCCACGCGCACGGCGGCGTTACTTCGCGATCAGGTCCTGCATCCAGGGCGAATCGTCGGGCGGCGCCGACGAGGCGAACTGTTTGGCCCAGGTCGGATCGTCGAGGCGGTTGTAGTTGTCGGTGATCTTCTCGTAGTAGGACGAGGCCAGCCCGGCGTAGGCGCGCGCGCCGGTGCAGGTGTCGGCGGTCATGACCATGAGGCGCGCATGACCGGTGCCGACGTGCAGGACCTTGCCCACGGGATTCCCGGCCGCGTCGGTCGGCTGGGTGTGAACGTCGGCGATGGTGGGATCGAACTTCTGGATGTCGGGTGGGCTGAAGAAGAGCTTCGGGTACCAGCCGTCGAGTCTGGGCGGCTCGCCGCACATCCCGCCCGGCACGGTGGTCACGGCCTGGTTCAGATAGGCCAGTTGCGCGTCGGTGAAGGCCTGGCCAGTCAACTCGCGCGCGGCCATGTCCCCCATCAGCGCGCCGAGATCGGCGAGGTTCTGGAAGTGCGCGATGATGGTGGCCCCGGTGCTGGCGCCGGACAAGTCCAGGGACGCCAGCAGCTCGCCCCCAGCCTTGCCGTAGGCGGCGAGATTCGACCAGAAGGACGGGGAGGGTTCCACGTAGCCGTCGGGGAACTCGCACACCACGCCCGAGGTGTAGGACTGTTTCGCGTAGAGGATCGTGTCGTGGCGCAGCTCGGCCCACGAGGCGAGCTGGGTATTGAGCACGCGGCGCGACCAGGGCTCGGTGCGCGCGACCGAGGGCAGCGCGACAGCGGCACTGGTGAGATCGCCGGCCGGAGAGAGGGCGCGCAGCGACGAGAGCCAGAGGTTGTAGAGGGTTCCGTTCCAGAAGCCCGCGTCGTAGGAGTCGCCGAGGATGCGCATGGCCCCGAGCTCGGAGGCGTAGTCGTATTTCCCGAGCTCCGGCACGAGCAGCGCCGCCGCCGCGTCGTTGTCGAGCGCCGCGAAGGCCACGTCGAGCGGGCTCGGCATCATGCGCCTTACGGCGCCGTGCTTGACGCGGTCGAAGACCACGTTGGCAAAGACATGCGAGTCGAGCACGTAGCGCTGCCCGAAGAGCAGGAAGGAGCGGTTGAGGGGCAGGGTGTCGCTGGCCGGACCGACCTCGACGAGCTGGCTGGCGATGCGCTGGGCGCCATAGCCCTTGTCGAGGATGAGCTGGGCGATGCTGGCGTCGCTTGCGGCGGCCAGCTCGGCCGGGGTGCTGGCGCCCAGGTCGTTGGCCAGGGCATCGACCTCGGGCAGGGTCATGTTGTCGGACTCGCCGGTGAAGCTGCGGAGGATCTTCTCGATGGAATTCCATACTTCCATGCCCGTGGCGTCCACCAGCCCGCGCACGAGCAGCGAGGCTTCCAGTTGCCGCCGATAGAAAAGCTGGCGGCCGTCGCTCTGGGTTTCAAGGAGGCGGAATTCGGTGCGTCCGAGCCACATCATCGCGCGGAAGTACTGCGACAGCTCCGTCGAGTCGGTGTAGTGGCCGCGCGGCTTGAACTGCGAGAAGTCGATGTCGCGGTCGACGCCGAAGAGATTCACGGTGGCCTTTCCGCTCGCGGCCGTGGCCAGGCCGAGAAGTGTGGCGATCTGACCGGCATCGCCCTCCGCCACCGGGCTGGGCGTGGTGCCCGAGAGCAGGCCGGCGGCGACCGCGAGGTAGAGGTCGGCGTCCTTGCGGGCCTCGCCCCAGTCGGCCTCCGACGTCGCGGCCAATCGCGTGCGCATACCGTCGAGCAACGACGACACCTTGGGCGAGAGGATCTCCGTCTCCAGCGACTCCAGGATCTTGTCGAACGACTTGTGAATCGCGTAGAGGATCGAATCAGCGGATACGTAGAGGGGCAGGTGCGCGGCGTAGAGGCTGATGTAGCCCTGGGCGAAGTTCAGGAAGGTCTTGGAGTCCGAGATGACAAAGCCCTTGTCGCGCAGGATGGCCACCTCGGCATCGGACAGTCTGAGCGCGGAGGCCTGGATCTTGTCGAGTGAATCGGCCTGATCCGGCGCGTAGGGCAGGCCGGCCGCGAAGGTGACCTTGTGGCTCGCCAACAGATCGTCGGCCGTCTGGGGACCAGCGGCCAGGGTTGCTCTCAAGGTGGCCAGCTCCTGCTGTGGGGCGGACGGTGCCGTCACGGCCACCGTGTCGCCGCCGGTGAACGTGTCCCCGGCGTCCCTTGCGATGCCACCTCCAATGCCACCGCAAGCCGGCAGAAGCAGGACAGCGATAAGGGTTTCGCATGAGAGCTTGGTCATGGTTCCTCCAGACGCAGGTTGACGGAGTCAGTGCTTTCAATTCTCGTGCCAACACCCTGTCCTGCGGCGGCCCCATGTCTGCGGCCGCGAAACGGCCGGATTGGCGAGGCTGTTCCGAGAATGGTCCCTGGATTCCTGATAGGCCATGACAGAAATGCCCGACGGTCGTCCAAAGTACCCTCGGACGGAGTAGGAAAAGCCTGTAAGGTTGGCCGGAGCTGGGGTACCAGTTCAGGACAGATGGCGAACGAACCGTCTCGAGACCGCGGCGCGCTGCCGGCCAAGCTGGCCGATGTCGACGGGTCCGATCCCGAGCTGCTCTTCGACCACCTCTACGAGAACTACGAGCCGACCGTCGAGCGCTGGGTGCGCCGGCTGGCCGGACCGAGCGCCGACGTGGAGGATCTGATCCACGACGTGTTCGTGGTCGCGCTCCGCCGGCGCGGCGAGTTCCGCGGCGAGGCGAAGGTCACCACCTGGCTCTTTCGCATCACGGAGTTCGTGGTGCGCAAGCGACGGTTTCGCCAGCGGCTCAGGCATTTTCTCGACGGGCTGCACCGCGCGGAAGCCGAAATCGTCGCGCCGCCCAGTCCCACCCCGCTCGAGCTGGTGGAAGAGCGGCAGCAGTGCGCGCGTCTCTACGCCGCGCTCGATCGCCTGCCCGACAAG
>JADGRD010000342.1 GCA_017881285.1 Pseudomonadota bacterium
GCGGCGGCGAGGCCCAGGCCCAGCGCGCCGGCGCTGGGCCTGGGCGCCGCCACCTGGGCGGCACCGACGGTGGGATCGCCGGTGGGCGTCGGCACACCGCCTCCGCCCTCCGAGGCACCGAGGGTTACGAGATCGACCGGGACCGGCACCGAGCCCTGCTGCAGGGTGCCGCCGGAAACGCCGCCTTCGCCGAAATCGAGGCGGATAGTGATGGAGGGTACCGACATGTATCGCTCCTGAAATTTACGGCTCGGGGTGCGCACATGCGTACCTCGAGGAAGGATGGACCCGGTCAGTTCATGTACAGCGTGTAGAGCATGCCGGTACTGTCGTCATAGCTGCCTGACACCGGGCGACCGCCTGCCTTGGCGGCATTGAGTAGGACGAACATGTTGCTTGAGCCGTCGGTGCTGATCGGCTGAATCTTCCGCCACGGCGTGGCGGCCGAGAGGTAGGCCCATGCATTCATCGAATGCGGACTCGTGAAGGTCGAGACAACCTGCGCGTTGGAGAAGTCGACATATGCCATGATTGAGACTCCTAATTGACGAGTAGGGAGAGGAAGCGCGCTAGACCGAATAGGCCTGGTAGATCAGCGAGCCGTCGGCATAGACATGCACTTTCCGGCCCGAGGCCTGTGCCTCCGTCAGCAGGTCAAACATGTTTGTGACGCCGTCGGGAGTAAGTGGCTGGATCTTGCGCCACCCAAGGTCCTCGATGTAGGCCCAAGCATTCATCGAATGCGGACTGGTGAAGGTCGAGAGCACCGCCTTGTCGTAGTACCAGGATGCGACAGTCGCAAGGTCGATGCCGACATCGCGCCAAGCTTGGACCACGACGTCCCGCACCGCACTGCCATAGAGGGAGTTGGCGTTGTCGGCGGTGAGCTTCGCGAAATCGGCGAACGAGGCGGTGGCCGAAAGACCTGAACCCGTCAGGGTCCTGTACCAGATCGGCCCAGCGCGATCCCATGAGTTGCCGCCGAGTCCGGTAGCCACCAGGTAGAAGGCCTTGTTGGGGATGCCGGAGTTGATGTGCACGCCGCCATTGTCCGACGAGGTGTTCACATATCTGCTCATGTGGTCGGGCTGCGGGTCCTTGCCGAGCGTCGGGTCATCGTAGGCGGTGCCCGGTGCCTTCATCGAGCGCAGTGCAACGCCATGGATGCCCGCAGCCAGCAAGCCTTGACCGATCAGCCAGTCTGCCTGGGCCGAGGTTTGGCCGTTCATGCGCTGTTTGACCATCGAGCCGAAGCAATCCGACAACGACTCATTCAGCGCGCCAGGCTGATCGTGATATTCGAGCCCCGCGGTCGCGCCGGTGACACCGTGGGTGAGTTCATGGCCCTCGACATCAGGGGCGATGGTGAAGCGGTTGAAGATCACCCCGTCGCCGTCGCCGAACACCATCTGGGAGCCGTTCCAGAACGCGTTGTTGTATCTATTGCCGTAGTGGACGGTGGCAATGAGCGCCATGCCGTTGCCGTCGATCGAGTCCCGTCCGAAGACCTCCCAGTAAAGGTCGAACGTCCCGCCGAGCCCGTCGTAGGCCTCGTCGACCGCGGCATCGCCGGTGGCCGCCGCGCCCTCGCTGCGCTTCAGCGTGCCGGGCAGGCTGGTACCGTTATCGGCGCTGAAGACGCTTCGATTCTTGTGGGGGGATCCGGCTCCAGCGCTGGCGACGGACGTGCCGCTGGCCCCCTCCGCGACCAAGCGCTCGGCGCGGAAGCCAAGATCGGCCGACAGCGTCGCCATCGCCATCTGCCGCTGCTCCGGCGTGCCGTTCTGGGCGATGGCCTCGAGCATGTGGGGCGGAACAATTGACCATACCTGTTGCCGGGGTCGATGATCTCGCATCGCAGCCTCCTATATCGTGATTGCGGACATCCGGAGCTCAAACCAACGACGAATGCCGAACTATCGGAACGACGACTTACTTGTGATCAAGCGCTGATCATCCTGAGAATATCGATAAGACGCGTCAGCCCCTCGTCCGATACCGGGTCCGTTAGCACGACGCTATGGACCCGGTCGCCATCCTTGATCTTGATCGCGTAGGTTAAATAGTCCGCCGCATTTGGATTCGTCGTGTTCAATCGGGTGGGTAGTTCGAAGAACTCGACGTCGCGGACGATCGACTCTAACTCACTAGCGCGGGCCGGATCGATCGCCGCAGTATCGATCGTCCTGGGTGCATTTAAACCGGGTGTCGGAGCAAAGCCGCCACTGATTTCGAAAATGATCTGCATGTGGCCCACTCCTTCTGCCGCAACTTAAACCTCACCGCGCGCAATGAATGCGCGCCAACAAAGAAACCTTTGACAACAGCGCCAGTGCGTACTTCAAGTCACGCAATTAGTGTGGATCCACGCCTGGAGTACCGCAGCCGGCAAATGGGTGAAACGGACACAACCGAGCAAATTGGTGAAGGCGGACATGGCCGGCCGAGGCCTGGCCGCGGCCGTGGTCGCCGCGGAATTGAGCGGGTTGACCACCCCCGGCGCCTGCATCAGTTCTTCGAGTCGCGACGCCAAGGTACGGGTCAAGCGGCTTGTCGAGGAACTCGGTCCGGGTCGTGCTCGAGCATCTCGAAGGTCCGGGTGTGCTGGCCGATGCCGAGCCCGTGCACAGCACATCCGCCGAGTTACTGGTGACCCGGTACTGCCGGTTCCTGTTGCAGGAAAAGGCCTTTGCCGCAAGGACGGTGTGTCGTTGCCGATATGTCGCCGCGCGTTTCTTGGCCTCGTGTTCCGCACACGGTGTTGATGTGGACTGCACTGGTAGACGAATTGGAACCGTTACCTATCGAGTTTTGAACTGCGGGTCGCCCAAAGCGCGGCACCGCTGGAGTCCACAGGGTGGCCGCTGGGAACCTGTTTACGTAACAGACTGTGGTTCAATGATCAGGTAATCCGCAATTAAACTGATCGGCGAGCCCCACACAATATTGACCCAGATCTCAACGTGACCGGTATCCGGGGCGACATTGTAGAGTGAGTACCTCGCTCCACCGATAAACTTGCCGCCACCGCCGGTACCTTCCCCGATGGCAACAAAGACGCGCGTGGCAGTAGTGAACCCCGACAGGTGAGGTTCAACTTCACCTGTCCATTCCATGAACCCCAGTCGTGCCTGTAGGTGAAGCCGTTGCCGGCTGTCGCCTGCACGCCAACGTCTGCCCCGGATAGGCTTTTCAGGGCAGCCTCATCAAGGCTCTGCACTTCGACTGTCAGGCCCCTCGGCAGATGTCGCCGTCGCTTTGACCATCTTCATCCTCCATGTGTCGAATCATTCTGGTCTTATATTCCCCACGTTGCCGGTCCGTCCCTGCTTGACCCGCGGTGCGCCCTCTCCGTCAAGTGCGTTAGGATCCGTCAAGCGCGTTAGGATCTATATCCCCCCTTGCAAAGGGTGCCGTGACTTTTGTTGGCTGGAAGCGCTTATAGAAAACCGCTCGGTCGTGGGCGAGCGACAGTCGCCAATTGCGACTGGTCAGAGGGTCTTTAGCGGGGGCGTGAACGAGCCTTTTGAGCCGATTTGTTGACGCGCTGCCTGGGCCTAATCCACCTTGCTCCAAGTTGCTACGCGCCGTCAAGTCCAGTCCGTCCAGTTCGTCCGTTTGGAGCAACCCTGTCCGTTTGATGCAAAACAGATGGCGCTCGCCCGGCCGGCACTACATGAGGTTGAATTAAGTTGAGGCCCTTGAGGCCCTTGAGGCCCTTGAGGCCCTTGAGGCCGTTGTGGCCGTTGATCGCTGTCGGCGCCGTGATCAAGATCCTGGTTGCGACCGGCTGGAAATCGGCGGCCGAGAATACTGGAACTGATCGGCCTCCCGCCACTACTGCATCATGGGCTCCGGGGTAAACAGACCGACCCAACAACGCCGTCCTGCCCGTGATTGCCGCTGTCCTGCTGTTGGCCGAGGTGTTCGGGTTGTGGGCACGTGATGGACGCCGCGCTCGCGGCCGGTCGGCTGCCGGGCTCGCGGACCGGAAACAGACCCGGCAGTCCGACGGTGAGATCCGGGGCCCGACAGAAGCCCTCTACACACGGGCCAGCGTCACCGCCGGCCGTTTGGACGTCGATTCGGCGCCCTCGCCGAGGTGGGTGTTGCTGCTCGGCACCGCCGCCGGCTCCGGTGACCGGTGGTGCTCACCCTCGAGGACCAGGTCGGGATCGTCGCCGCCACCGGCGCCGGGAAATCCCTGTACCTGATGGTTACCGCCGCCCTCGGCGCCCCCGGTCGACTGAGCGCGACGGCACCAAACGAGCTGCTGTCGGTCATGGGAGCGTTCGCCGAGTTCTCTGTTATCTCGACACGCCGCGATGCTGGCCTCCCCGATATGAGGGTTGCTGCCTGATGCAGTGAGCACCGGCGCGTAGGCCGCCCCTCGGTGGTCAACCCGAACCAGCTGGACTACGCCCGCCGCCTGCGGGACGAAGGGGAGACCATCGCGCAGATCGTGACCAAGACCGGCATCACCCGGACCACGCTGTACCGGCACCTGCCGCCACGGCCGCCGGAATCACTGACCGCCTGCGCATAGGTCGAGACGGGAGAGCAGGGTGACTGAGCCGGGGGCGGAATTAGCAGCCGTGCACACGGCGATCACGGAACTGGCTGCCATCCTGGCCGGCGCCCGGGCCGCGCTCGGCGGCGCCGGCCGGGCCGGTAACCAGCTGGAGATGGCGGAAATGGACCTCCTGTCCGCCCGTTCCGCTATCGAGAATGCCTGCTGGGAAATCGACTTCGAGCCGCCCCCTGTTGGAGACGTCAGTCGGTCCGTGCGACCGGCGGGACCGGTCCGGGTGCCGGACCGTGCGGAGCAGCCCGACCCCCGACTGTCGCGCCGACCGGGTCGTCGAGCACCCGGACAAGGACAATGCGAACTGTTCTCGCTACCCGCCACCCGCGACGAGCGGGGACCCGCCCACGGAACGCGAAAAGGGGTTGGTTGCCGTGACAGAGATGTCGACGCGAGCGGGCAGCGGTGATGATTCCGGTCCAGTCATCCGCGCGCACCGCTCTCAGAACCGGCCCAACAGCGGAGTTGTACTGGCAGCTCCGGGAGCAG
>JADGRD010000343.1 GCA_017881285.1 Pseudomonadota bacterium
CGGCTGCGCGCCAGATAGCCGTCGACGCCGTCGCCAATCGAAGCCACTAGGTAGAGAATGGCGGCGATCAGGCTGCGCACCGGGCTGTAGTTGTCCATGAAATAGAGGACCACCGGCACGAAGAGCACCCGCCCCATGGTCACGAGGTTCGGGAGGGTGGTAATCTGGCTAGCGAGATTCGCCATGCCTGGATAGCAATAGCACCCCTTCGCCCTCGCAGGTAACGTACTCGAGCCCGGGGAGCACGTTCTGCGCCGCGGCCGGCCTGCCCTGCACCACCACCTGCCCCAGCCAGCCCGCCAGGCGCCCGCTGGGCACGAGCTGGCACTCGCCCTCGGCGATGCGAATGGCGACAATCTCGTTCTCGCCGCACACGATCACGACGCGGCCGGTGCCGCGGAACTGCAAGAGCGCCTTGCCGTTGCCTGGGACACGGCCCGATTCCCACACCACCTCGTCGCCCCACGCCACCACGCGCTCCTCCTCGACGTAGAGGACATCGCGCTCGAGCTGGAGTGCGGTGAGACGCCGCTTGCAATCCGGCGAGGCAAGCAAGAGCTCACCGGCGCCGTCGACGCGGAAGAAGCGATCCAGGCCGCTCGACAGGTTGTCGTCGCCGAGGTGGCCGCGCGTGCGACGGCGCGCGAGCGCGAGGCCCGGCCCGCCCAGGGCGACCAGCAAGGCGGACTCGCGCACGTGCGTTTCCGCGCCCGCGGCGAAGCGCAGCACGCCCTCCCCGATCGACACGAGCGTCGCCGACGACGGGGTGAGCGATAGGAGCCGTACCGTGGTGAACTCTCCCAGCGTCACCATTTCGTAAAGGCCCGCTTGCGCCGGCCTCGGCATGAGCGTGGGCACGGGCGTGGCCTCCGAGCGAAGCTGCGGCCGCGGGGTGGCCCGCGTAGACGACGGGGATGGCTCGCCATCAGCCTTCTCGGGCGCGACCTCGGCCAGCCCCTCGACCATGGCGATTTCCGAGGAATGCGCCGACGGGGTCGCCGCGCGTTCCATCTCGGCGGCCAGTTCGTGCTGGCCGGCGCGGCGGAAGGCCGAGGCGGCCTGCGCGGGCGAGGCGTTGCGGGCGTAGGCGTAGCCAAGGTAGCTCCAAGCCCGGCGGTCGTCGGGCTGCGAGCGCACGGCCGCCTCGAGCTCCTGGGCCGCTTCCACGAAATGCTCGAGCTTGAGCGCGATGAGTCCGAGGTTGAGGTGAACCGCGGGATCCTCGGGCGCCACCAGGGCCGCCTCGCGGTAGACTTGGCCCGCCTCCGCCAGTCGACCGAGCTTGAAGCGAACCAGGGCGAGTAGCTTGAGCACGCGCAGGTCGTGCGGCGACGTGCGGTGCGCCCCCAGCAACTCCGCCTCCGCCTCCGGCAAGCGCTGGGCGGAGACCAACTCGCTGGCCCGGCGAAGCTGTGCTAGCAACGCCTTCTCGTCGGGGACCGCACCCACGAGCGTGGGGGCGGCGGGCTGCACGGCGGCGGGCTCCGAGCCGTTGTTGGTGTCGAATTCAGCCACGTCAGGTCACCGGGATGAGAGCGGCACCGTTTCGGACCATTCCGAGAGCGCCGATTCTCGTCTTCTATACTCTTCGAAGCGCAGGAGTACAGCGGTCACGTACCACCGCGTGGTTTCATAGGGCGGCATGCCGGCATATTTGTCGACCGCGCCGGGGCCCGCGTGGTAGCCGGCCAGCACCTTGACCTTCTCGTCGAGCGAGCAGACGAGGCTCGCGGTCTGGGCCGCCGAGCCGCCCAGCGCCGGGGTGCGGCAGTAGCGCTTGGCCAGCACTTGCAGGTAGCGCGCGCCGCCCATGATGTTCTGCCGGGGATCCCAGACGTTGGTTACGCCCATGGCCCGCGCGGTGGCGGGCATGAGCTGCATGAGCCCCTGCGCGCCGGCTCTGGACACGACGTGGGGATCGTAATCCGATTCGGTGCGAATCACGGCGCGGATGAGCGCCTGTGGGATGCCGTAGCACGCCTGCTGGTCGCGAATGTGGTCGTCGAACCGCGTGTAACGCGCGGCCGAGGTGTCGCGAGCGGGCACCAGATCCGACGATCCACGCGCGACCGATGCCTTGCCGGGACCGAACCGAAACAGCACCTTCCAATGCCGGCCGACCGGGGGCAGGTTGGTGAACTCCACGGTGCCGTCGTCGCGCTCGCGCGTCCACACCACGCTGCTCGGGCGCGTGCGCGGCAAGGTGAGGCTGGGCCCGAGCCCATCCGCGGGATGCACGCGGTCAAATTCCGACACTGTGTCCCACCCCTTGCCCGTGCGCGGATCGCTGGCGAATTCCACCGTGCCGTCGCCGCGCGTGTGCTTCCACACCTTCGCCTGACCCGGGGTGGCCAAAAGCAGGACGACGAGCGCGGGAAGGAGGCTTCTCGACATTCGCCCCGATCGTAACACAGCATGGCCCATCGCCGCTGCCGGGGTGCGTTTCTTCATCCGCCCACCGAATGTTTCCCGCTTCGAAGTGGTACATTCCCGGCATCGTGGATGCAGATTATCTCGTCTTGGGTTCCGGCCTGGCGGGCCTCTACTTCGCGCTCCGCGCCTCGGCGCACGGCCGGGTCATCGTGGTGTCCAAACGCGAGCTCACCGACAACAACACCCAGCACGCGCAAGGCGGTGTCGCCGGCGTGCTGGGGGCCAACGACACCGCCGAGCAGCACATCGAGGACACCTTGCGCGTGGGCGACGGCCTGTGCGCCCGCGAGGCGGTCGAGATCTGCGTGCGCCAGGGACCCGAACACATCCTCTACCTGGCGAACCAGATCGGCGTAGCCTTCGACCGAGACAAGAACGGCGAGTTCAACCTCGGTCGCGAAGGTGGCCACAACATGCGGCGTATCGCCCACGTCCATGACATGACCGGTGCGGCCATCCACAACGCCCTGCTGGAAACCGTGCGCGGCTACGGCGACAGCATCACCCTCTTGCCCAACCACATGGCCGTCGACCTGCTAACCACCGCCAAATACGGCGGTCCGAACGCGGTCTTCGGCGCCTACGTCTTCGACCAGGCCACGGGCGAGGTGAAAACCATCACCGCTCGCGCCGTGATCATCGCGACTGGCGGGGCCGGCCGGGTGTACTTCTACACCTCGAATCCCGACGTGGCCACCGGCGACGGCGTCGCCATGGCCTACCGGGTCGGGGCGCGCGTGGCGAACATGGAGTTCTTCCAGTTTCACCCCACCATTCTCTACCACCCGGCTGCCAAGTCCTTCCTCATCAGCGAGGCGCTCCGGGGCGAGGGCGGAGTTCTCCGCCTGCGCGATGGTTCAGCCTTCATGGGCCGCTACCACGAAATGAAGGATCTGGCTTCTCGCGACGTCGTCGCCCGCGCCATCGATGCCGAGCTCAAACGGACGGGGGATGCCCACGTCGTACTCGACATGACCCATCTGCCGGGCGACTTCCTGGTGGAACGCTTTCCCAACATCCACCGCCGTTGCATGGAGCTGGGCATCGACATGCGCACCACGCCCATCCCGGTGGTGCCCGCTGCCCACTACAGCTGTGGCGGCGTCATGGTCGACGGCAACGGCCGCACCAGCGTGCGGAACCTCTACGCCATCGGGGAAGCATCCATGACCGGACTGCACGGCGCCTGCCGGCTGGCTTCGAACTCGTTGCTTGAGGCCCTGGTATACGCGGCTCGGGCCGCAGAGGACGTGCGTAGCGCCAGCGTGAACCGGCCGTTGCAGGTCGCCCCCTGGTACGCGGGCGATGCCACGGTGACCGATGAAGCGGTCGTCGTCAGCCACACCTGGGACGAAATCCGGCGCCTGATGTGGAACTACGTCGGGATCGTGCGTTCGGACAAGCGGCTGGAGCGCGCCGCCCGCCGCATGCAGATGATTCGCGAAGAGATCCGTGAGTACTACTGGAATTTTCAGGTCAACGGCGATCTGCTCGAGCTGCGCAACATCGCCCTGGTCGCCGATCTCATCATTGAAAGCGCGCGCCGGCGCCCCGAAAGTCGCGGACTGCACTTCAACCTGGACCACCCCGCGCACGAGCAGCGGCTGGCCAAGGACACGGTTCTGTCTCGCGGAGACGGTCCCGCGGTCTGATGACTACAATCGCGTGAGTGACGACGGGCTTTGCCCGGCGGCACTCCTCGCGGGGGGCCTACGGGACCCTCCCAGGGCCCTGTTCATAATAGAAAAAGCCCCGATGGGGCTGCCACCGGGGCTTCTTCAAGTGAGTTGAGTGGTGGGCTATTCGAGCTCGTTGGCGATCAACGGCTGATAGCTGCCGGTGACATCGCCGTTCGAGTTGATCTGACCCTGGCGTGAGAAGTTGGACGTGGTGGCGTTGCAGTTCAGGTCGCCCGAGGCACTGGCGGTGAATTGCGCGGCCGGGCCAGTGCCCGCGCTGACGTAGCGTGGCAGATAGTTGTGGGGATCGGGCACGGCGAAGTTGAGGGCGAGCCAAATCGCATCTTTGCCCCACACCGTGTCGCCACCCGCGCAGCGACCGCCGGTGGTGCATCCGCACTCCTTCCCGGCGTTGGCAAGACCCGCCGCCGTGTTATCGACGCCGGGAAACCGCTTCGGCAGCATTGTGCCGGCGGCGGCGATGTGGTCGCTTTCGTAGTAGGTGAGCGACCCAGCCCACTCCTTGTTGAGATGGCCAACGGCCTCGGAGGTGCGTGACTTCTTCACGTACCTCGTGAAAGCCGGGATGGCCACGGCGGCCAAGATTCCGATGATCGCCACGACGATCATCAGCTCGACCAGGGTAAAACCTCCACTCTTCTTGCGCGCAATTGTCATTTGGGTTACCTCCTACGCACCTCTTCTGCAGCCCTTGTGCCACCACGAGGAAGGCCTCCGGATCAGCGCATATCTAATTGATTTTTATTGAGAAACCTACCCAAATGGCACGTTACCGACGGTTCCTCTGGGGTGACAAACATCGGCTCTTGGCGATAGAAGCGAACAAAACCGGGCAGGGCCACAGGAACCGATCGCGCTCGGACGGACCCCCCAGGTGCCTCGCCGACTTCCGAGCCCAAGGCACTAGGCACGTCGAAACTCATCTCAACAACAAGGGAT
>JADGRD010000344.1 GCA_017881285.1 Pseudomonadota bacterium
CACCCCCTATGGCGATTACATCGTGCGCATTCAGTTGGCGAAGAAGGGAGAGAGCTTCTATGCCGATGACCGCTATGAAATTGTCGAGCGGCACGACTGGGATGGCACCCTGGGCGTTGTCGCCGGCGATTCGTCGCTAACCCTTTCGACCACGGCCGCGGACGGCATATCGATTTCGCTGGCAAAACAGCCCATGCGGCTTGCCTTCTCCTTCAAGGGACAAGCTGCAGCGGTGCTCAGCGAAGGCAACGGCGTCACCTGGTCTGGCAATACGATCACGGAGGCTTTCGCTTCGACCACGGACGAGCACTTTGCCGGCCTCGGGCATGAAACCCATGGACATATCAAGAAACTGGATCGGCAAGGAACCAGTCTGAAGGTGAAGAGCGGGAGCGAGGGCGCATGCGTGGTGCCCTTTTATCTGTCCTCGCGTGGCTATGGCGTCCTTCTCAACACGACCTTCACCCATACGATTACCTTGGCCCAAAGCAACGCCTATTCCTTGAACATCGACGGCGAGGGGTATGGCGGACAGATGGACTACTTCTTCATCGCCGGACCGGCGCTCACCCAGGTGGTCGATCGCTACACCCAACTCACTGGGCGGCCGCGGATGCCACAGCGCTCTCTCTTTGGACTGCTCCTTTCCGACAAGTCCGATCCCAGCAACAACGGCGAACCCTGGTGGAAGGACATGATCACCAAGCACCGCGATGCCGGATTCGCCTTCGATCACCAGGTCAACGACAACGCGTGGAGAGCGTCGAACGAGACCACCTCCGCGCAGATGAATTCCTGGTTCGAATTCAGGAAGGACCGCTATCCGGATCCTGCCGAATACAAGAAGTGGTGCGACGACAACGGCGTGACCGTGACCCTGGACATCAACCGGCCGGGCCTCTCCATCACCCCGGGGTGGAGCGACCAACAATACGGAATGCCAGGGACCACGGCGTGTCCCGACTTCACCAACGTCGCTACCCGCAAGTGGCTCTGGAACCTCTTCTTCAGCAAGGCGCTGGATCCGGCGCTGAAGTACCCCGGTGATACCATTTGGCTCGACGAATTCGACTACCCGGACCAGGTCCATTCGATGACCCTGTCCAGCGGCAAGCGTTGGGCGGAGGAATCGATCAACTATCACCTGGATCTGCAGAAGGCCTGCGTGAAGGAAGGCTGGGACGTGGCCATCGGCGAGGCGAAGCGTCCCTATTTCTGGAGCCGGGGCATCACCGCCGGTGCGCAGCGGTGGGGCTCGTACTGGAGCGGTGACATCGATGGCAACTGGAGCGATATGACCGACCAGGTCAGGGCGATGCAGTCCGCGGGGATATCGGGGTTCCCCTATTTCAATCACGACGCCGGCGGGCACCTGAACTTGACGGTCACCGACGACAATATCTATCGGCAGTGGGACATGGGGTTCGGGAGCTTCACGCCGATCTGGAAACCGCACGGACCTTCGCACAAGCATTGGCCACTGCAGCGCAACAGCACTTGCCAGGCGACCGCCAAGACCTTCATCACCAATCGCTACCAGATGATCCCCTATATCTACTCGTACGCGCGCGCCGCGCAGGCAACCGGCGTCCCCATGGCGCGACCGATGTTCCTCGAGGACAAGGACAATGCGACAGCATGGCAGAAGGAGCTTCAGTACATGTGGGGGAAGGAAATGCTGGTTGCGCCCAATTGTTCCGATGGCGGCAACAGCGTTTCGGTATGGCTGCCGAAGGGCAATTGGTACTACTTCTGGGACGACAAGAAATACGCCGGAGACAAGACGGAAAGCATTTCTGCCGCAACGGGCGTTGTGCCGGCTTTCGTCAAGGAGGGCGCAATCATTCCCATGGCGCCGTTTGCCAAGTCCACCTTCTTCATCCCCAAGGACAGTCTGCTGATCCATGCCTATACGGGAGCAGATGGTTCATCATTCCAACTCTACGAGGACGACGGCGTGAGCGAGAAGTTCAGGACGAAGGACGAGTCTCGCGTGACGGAGCTGCGATTCACACAGCAAGATCTCGTCGTGGAGATTGGAGCGTCCAAGGGTACGTATTCCGGAGCGCCTTCCAGTCGTTCCTACCAGGTCATCTACCACGGACTGTCCGCCGCCGTGGATCTGTACATCAACGGCACGGCCATTTCCTCGTACACGAGCCAAGCCAGTATTCCGGCAGGCAAGGACGGAACGGTGTGGGATGCCGCGAAGAACCTACTCAACGTCTACGTGGCCTCCCGACCCGTGGACGGTACCTTGAGGATTTCCACCAGTAGCACTGTCACGGCGACCGGGGGCGCGACCGGTGGTGGGGGAACCATGGGGAGCGGTGGCACGACGGGCGGGACGGGCGGCACCAGCGGTAGATCGAGCGGTGGCGCTGGTGGCAACAGCGGCGTTGCTGCCGGTGGCTCGACTGGCAGGGATGCAGCTGCCGGTGCCGGCGGTGCGGCTGGCAATTCCGGTGGTGGAGCCGGCGGCGGTTCTTCGCGCGGCGGCGCGAGTGGCAATTCTGGTGGCGCCTCGGGCAGCGGCACGAGCGGCGGCACGAGCGGCGGCACGAGCGGCGGATCAGGTGGGAATGGCGGCGGCGGCGGCGCAGCCGGTAGTGATGCGTCGGCGCCCAGCGGCGGCGGCGCGGGTGGCAATTCCGGCGGGTCGGGTGGAAACGGGAGCGGCGGCGCTGCTGGCAGCGCCAGCGCTGGTAGTGGCGACTCGGGCAGCGGCGGCAACGCCGGGGCTGGTGGATCGTCTTCGATGACCGGCGGTGGCAAATCCTCCGGTTGCTCTTGCCGTATCGGCATCGCTCGCGGGTCGGCCGGAATGCTGCCGATCGTCGGGCTGTTCGTGGCCATCGCCGGCCTTCGCAGGCGAAGACCGTCGGGCTCCGGCGCGCGACGGATGTAGCGCCTCTGGTTCGGCTTGTGTCAACCTGGGGTTGTGTTCCTCGCCAGCACTCCGTCTGGTGCCAAAATAGGATCGGCGAAAGACGAGGAGAAGAGCCCTGAAGAACTCGCCAGCGAAGTCGACCTGCCCACGGGCGCCAGGATCGAAAGAACCATGACCGAGTAGGGTGGCCGTCTTATCCTTGCTCGACCGAGGTGAGATCTGTTTCAAGACCCGATGGCGCTCCTGCCGACAAGAAAACGGGGCGAATTGATCAACGTCAACTACTTCTTCCGGTTGGCGCCGGACCAGGCGAGCACGCTGGCGGGTGGCCCAGCGGCGCAGGTCTGCTGCCGCTGTCTAATGGAGGAGGCGCTCGGGGACGGCGCCGAGGTAGAGGTCGGCGTAGCGGGGACGGCCGTGACCAGCGGCCGAGCTGTCCGAGCCAACCTAGCCCCAGGGCTATTTTCGCAGGATCAGGTTGTTCACCAGCGCGATGGCCACGCTGACGATCGACTCGCCGGCGATGACGCCGGACGAGACGGGCACCACGTAGCGCTCGGCGCTGGCGGGCCGCTGGTGGGTCCACAGCCAGGCGGCCACGGCGCCGAGGAGCATCGAGAGGGGATTGAAGAAGGGGAGGATGAAGCCGAGGCCGAGGCCGACGGGCGAGGGGATGAAGCGGCGGTGCTTCGGTAGCAAGATTTCGAGTGCGGCCAGGACCGCGCCCGCTGCCAGACCCCAGTAGATGCCTTGGCGGGCCATGAGGTGCAGCTTGCCGATGCCTTCCTGGAAGAGCTGGGCCACGGCCAGCCAGGTCTGCGCGCCGGGCGCCGCGAAAGCGGGCGGCGCCCCGCCCGAACCGGTGAGGACGCTGGCGTCGGGCACGAGCAGGTGGAAACCCAGCACGCTCGCGATGGTGCCCGCGAACACGCCAAGCAACTGCGCCAGGAATTGCCGGCGGGGATGGGCGCCGAGAAGATAGCCGGACTTGAGATCGGTGAGCAGGTCCGCGCTGGAAGCGGCGGCGTTCGCCGTGATCGACGCGGTCATCAGATTGGCGGTCGCGTTCTGCGGGATGAGGACGCCGTACACGAGCTGGGTGACCTTGCCCATGGCGCCGATGGGCGTGATGTCGGATTCGCCCGTGGCCCGGCAGGCGACCAGGGCCAGGAAGAAGGTGAGCAGCACGGCCGCGAGCCCGAGGTGCCAGGGAATCCCGAATTGCGTGTGCCCGAGCAAGAGCACGCCGGCGGTGGCGAAGAGCCCCAGCCCGAGGAACCAGCTTCCCGGCACCTCGGCCGTGGCGTACGCCACCTTGCTACCGCGGCCGAGCCCACGCATGGCA
Source organism: Pseudomonadota bacterium (assembly GCA_017881285.1). GTDB lineage: Bacteria > Myxococcota_A > Polyangia > Fen-1088 > Fen-1088 > Fen-1118. The sequence goes on from JADGRD010000344.1 coordinate 4,236, forward strand.
CGCACGATGGTCCGCCACTGGGTAAGAAAGGTGAGCAGGCCGGCGGAGATCATCATGGGCGCGCCAATCCACACGCCGATCTCACGCCAGGCCCGCCCGGGGCTGTGCGCGGCGCCGTTGGCGAGCGCGGCGGGGCCGACGAAGTACATGAGCAGGAGCCCGCCGGCCACCATCGAGAAACAGATGCGCGGCCCGGTCAGCGCGCCGGCCGCGATCATGACCAGCTTGTTGTCGAGGACGAAGTTCCAGTCGCTGGCCGCGTAGGCGGCGCCGGTCTTCGCATCCCTTCCCGGCACGGGCAGCCAGTCGAACATGGGCGTCGTGTCGGGAAACAGTCCGTGCCCACGCCGCAAGGGGATGTCCATGATGATCGGCGGTACCGCCGCGACCAGCGCCGCGTAGAAGAGCGCCCGCGCCTTGGCCGCGGCTTCCAGGCCCTGGCTGTAGAGCGATTGCAGGGTGACCGCGGCCGCGATGCCCGAGGGAAAGCGCAGCTTCTCTTGATTGATCATGTTGCGCTTCATGGGAATGGCCAGCGCCACGCCGAGCAGCGCGAGCAGAAAAGTCCAGCCCGCCAGCACCGGCCAGGGCAGGTGCTGGCCGCGCGGGCTTTGCGCCGTCACGGTCAAGAGCAACAGGGCCGGGATGGCCGACACCATGGCGCTGCCCGTCGAGTAGCCGGCCGCCGAGGCGGTCGACTGCATGCAGTTGCTTTCGAGAATGGAAAGCGGCGAGCGTGCAATGCCGAGGCGCAGGCAGAGGTTCCACAGCGAGAAGGAAACGATGCAGGCGGTGATGGCCACGCCGAGGCCCCAGCCGGTCTTGAGGCCG
>JADGRD010000345.1 GCA_017881285.1 Pseudomonadota bacterium
AAACGCGGGCCCGCATCGAGGCCTTGCTCTCGTCAAGCCGCCACCAGGGCGGCCGCCTCATCGCCAAGCCCGAGGACTTTTTCTCGGTGGGCTGGGCGCCGCCCGCGTGGGAGCCGGCGGGCACGCGCACCGTGCATCGCGAGCGCGACCGGGCCGAGGTCGAGGTCTTCTCGGCCGCCGGCGATCGCCATGCCCTCACCCTCGTGCGCGAGGGCAAGGAGTGGAAGATCGAGTTGCCGGGAGGATGACCGGAACCGTGGCCGGCTTCCGGTTCCGGCCTCCGGCCGCCGGTTCCGGTTTCCTAGTACCGTCGCGGCTGTTCGCGCACCAGGGTCTGCTCGACGACCTCGATGTCGGCGTCCTGGATCTCGATCTCGATGTCCTCGAAGTCCGGCATCACGAACCCCGGATTCGTGTCGCTGAAGCTGCTGGCGCGCGGCGGCCCGCGGCGGTCGCCCACGCGGCGCTCGCGCGGGAAGATCCTTCTTTCCATGCCGTCGCCGCGCCGATCCTGCTGGCGCCGGTCACGCTGGAGCGCATGCCGCAAGCCGTCGATGGAGCTTGGCACCTTGGTCAGCTTCAGCGTACGCGCGGCGCAAATGTGACACAGGGTCACCGAGCGATTGTGCAGCTCGACGAGGCGCAGGTTGTCGCGGCGACGCTCGTCGCACACGGCGCAGGCGGCGCCACGGGGAACGGGCCGCATCTCGGCCCATTTGGTGTAGCAGGCCCAGCAGCGTCCGCGGCGAAGCTCGGTCACCTTGGCGCCACAGCAGCCGCAGGGAATGGTGGCTCGTTCAACGACGATGCTCATCCCATGTAGGTAACGCGACTACCTGTGTGTTGCAAGTTTTTGATTTAGCCCAATGCTCCAACCGCCACCACCTTGGGCAGGGGCATGCCGTTGAAGTTGGTTGCGCTGGCGATGGAGTAGGCGCCGATGTTCTCGCTGTACAGGCAATCACCGAGCTGCAGGCCGAGGGGCAGATCCTCCGCCACGGAAACCACGTCGAGGGCGTCGCAGGTCGGGCCGAACACCGATGCGATCTGCGACGGTCCCTTCTTGAAGGCCTTGAAATGATACTGGCAGTGATCGAAGAGCACGCCGGAGAACGTGCCGTAGACGCCGTCGTTGACGTAGTAGCACTGCTTGCCGTTGCGCACGGCCTTGCCGATGATCTCGACCACCAAGGTCGCCGCCGTCGCGACCATGAAGCGGCCGGGCTCGGCGATGATTTCGATCTCGGGGCCGAAGAGACGGTCGAATTCGGCGTTCAGCGTCTTGGCCAGCTCGGCAAAGGGCTGCACATGCGGATCGTAGGGCGCGGGGAAACCGCCGCCGATGTCGAGGATCTTCACCCGCTTGTGGCCGCGATCCCACGCTTCCTTGAAAATGCTGTCCGCGATGTCCAGGGCCTGCACGTAGTTCTGGTAGTTCGTGCACTGGCTGCCCACATGGAACGACAACCCTTCGACGATCAGGCCGGCGTTGAACGCGGCTTCCATCAGGTCGACCGCCTCGCCGGGCGAGGCGCCGAATTTCGACGACAGCTCGACCATGGAGCCGGTATTGGGCACGTTCACGCGCAGGACCAGGCCGGCATGCGGGGCGTGCTTCTTGATCTTGCCCACCTCGGCGAGATTGTCGTAGGTCACGAGCGGCTTGTAGGGATCCAGATCGGCGAGGGTCCGATTGTCCTTCACCGGGTTGGCGTAGACGATCTTGTCCCAGATGAAGTCCTGGCGTTTCTTGGCGGGCCATTTCTCGATGTTCGCGTGCACGATATTGAACTCCGGCATCGAGGCGACGTCGAAGCTGGCGCCGGCGCGGAACAACGTCTTGACGATGGCCGGGTCCGGGTTGGCCTTGACCGCGTAGTAGGCCTGCACGCGCGGTAGGTGCTTGCGGAACATGGCGAAATTGCGCCGGATCTCGTGGTGATCGACCACGAAAAGCGGCGTACCGTGCTGGTCGGCGAGTTGCTTGAGCTGCCTGGGTGAAACCACGTGCGCACCTCCGGTAGCAAGAGCCCGGGCTCGACGGCTACTGCTGGCCTTTCTTGGCCGGCTTGAGCGCGGGCTTGGGCAGCTCCTGTTCGGTGCAGCCGGCGAACAACCCGGCCATCCCGACTCCGAGCAGCGTGCCGATCCGTTTCATGTCCCCTACCTATACACCGGAATCGGAGCCGAGCCGAGGCCCACGGTGACGCCGAAATCTGGTCTGCGGCATGGCTCTGCCCCCGGCTGCCCGACGGCATATCCATGGTGTTTTCTCTTACCATGCATTATGATTAACATGTTGGGGTTCGTGTCGGGTGACGGCCCGGAGTCCCAGGGCGGCCACCGACATGCAATTCTCCCATGGTACGAGTTCTCGGCTAGCTAGAGGCGGAAAAGCGATGAAGGCGCGAGTTGCCAGCGAAGATGCGCGAAGCGGCGGCACGCCAGCCGTGGCGAAGGAACCCGTCACGGGCGAATTCCCGGCGGTGGGCGATGAGCCGGAAGCCGGCGAGTCGGAGGACGCCTTCAAGGAGATTCCCACGGTCGCCAACCGGGCCAATCCCACCTCCGGGGTCATCGCCCCAGTCGACAGCCCATCCTCCGTGCTGGGCCAGCGCGAAGGCGCCGGCACCTATCGCATCCTGCGGCCAACGACCTCCGATTTGATCGACACGCCCGCCGCCGCCAAGATCGATCCGAATGCGTCGAAGCGCGTGACGATCGGCGCGGCTCGCAAGCCCCGCTAAGTCGCCGTAGCTTCGGCCCGCGTCACGGATGCGGCCGGAATGACGAGGCCACTCTTCCGCCCGCGTCCTTGTGCAGGCAGGGGCCTGTCCCTTAGTATTGCCGCCTTCGCTGCTGCGACGCGCCGGTAGACGGCGCGTCTCACTCTTCTCAAGGATGGACAACATGGACAACGTGAAGATCCTGCTCTCCGAAAACGAGATCCCCCGCAAGTGGTACAACCTCGCCGCGGATCTGCCGACCCCCATGCTGCCGCCGCTCGGTCCCGACGGATCGCCGGTTCGTCCCGAGATCCTGGCGCCGGTGTTCCCCATGAACCTCATCGAGCAGGAGGTCAGCACCCAACGCTGGATCGACATTCCCCCCGAGGTCCTCGATATTCTCTATCGCTGGCGGCCGTCGCCGCTTCGGCGAGCGGTTTACCTCGAGCGCTACCTCAAGACGCCGGCCAAGATCTACTACAAGGACGAGAGCGTCAGCCCGGCGGGCAGCCACAAGCCCAACACGGCCGTGCCGCAGGCCTACTACAACAAACAATTCGGCATCAAGCGCCTGACCACCGAGACCGGCGCGGGCCAGTGGGGCAGCGCCCTCGCCTTCGCGTGCAACCTCATCGGACTCGAGTGCAAGGTCTTCATGGTGCGCATCAGTTTCGATCAGAAGCCATTCCGCAAGCTGATGATGCAGGTGTGGGGCGCCAACTGCGTGGCCAGCCCGTCGAGCGAGACCAATGCCGGCCGCGCCATCCTGAAGAGCATGCCCGACACGCCTGGCAGCCTCGGCATCGCCATCAGCGAGGCGATCGAGGCCGCGGTCACCGACGGCTCGGGCCAGACCCGTTATGCCTTGGGTAGCGTGCTCAACCACGTCCTGCTCCACCAGACCATCATCGGCCTCGAGGCCAAGGAGCAGCTCAAGAAGGCGGGCGAGAAGCTGCCCGACGTGGTCATCGGCTGCGCCGGCGGCGGCAGCAACTTCGCCGGCCTCGCCTTCCCCTTCGCTTACGACAAGATCCACGGCGCCAAGATCAAGATCGTCCCGGTCGAGCCCACGGCTTGCCCGAAGATGACCCGGGGCAATTTCGTGTACGACCATGGCGATGTGGCCTGCATGACGCCGCTTTTGCCCATGCACTCGCTCGGTCACACCTTCGTGCCCAAGCCCATCCACGCCGGTGGGCTTCGCTACCACGGTATGGCGCCGCTCGTGTGCCAGGGCATCGTCGAGGGACTCTTCGCGCCCAAGGCCTACGACCAGCTCAAGTGCTACGAGTCGGCCATGGTCTGGGCCAAGACCGAGGGCGCCATCTGCGCGCCCGAAACCAGCCACGCCATCGCGGCGACCATCGACGAGGCCATCGCCTGCCGCGAGAGCGGCGAGGAGAAGGTCATCCTCTTCAACTACAGCGGTCACGGCCTGATGGACCTGGCGGGCTACGACGCGTATCTCAGTGGCAAGCTCACCGACTACGTCATGCCGGAATCGGAGATCCTGGAGAACCTCGCCAAGCTGGCGGGCATGCCGAAGGCCGAGGCGCGCAAGACCGGTAGGTGGTAAAGGAGAGAGCGCAGAGTAGGGGAGAGAGCACAGAGGGCGGATTCCTCTCTGTGCTCGCCTCCCCCTCTGTGCTCTCACTGGGCGTCTTCTAGACGCCCAGCACGAGGATCACGCGCACGTCCCTGGTGCCGAGCCCATTGCCCAGGTCCACGCCGACGAGCGGCACGGCCACGCTGCGCAGGTAGAAGCGCAGGCCGAGGCCGGCGGAGGCGTGGATATCCTGGCTGGCGGAGAAACCCTGGCGCAGAAAGAGCTGCGGCAGGAACTGGCGGCCGTCGTCGCGCGGGAGATAGGTGGCGTTCCCGTCCGCATCCAGCGTCTGCCCCGGCAATTGCCGGAACCAGATGGCCGCCGCGTCGCTGAAGGCGAGGCCGCGAATGTCCAGGCCGCCGATGCTGAACAGGGGGAAATGGTACTCGACCTGCGAGCGCAGGTGGGTGTCGCCCTGGAACTGCCGGTAGAGGTAGCCGCGCAGATTGGTTCCGCCCGCCGAGTTCTCCGACCACAGGGGCAGGTTCTCGCCGGCGATGGCGCCCGCGCGCACGATGAGATTGTGCCGCTTGAAGAAGCGAATGCCATGCTCGTAGTTGATGCTCGCCTTCCAGTACCAGAGATTCGAATCGCTGCCCCAGCGGGGCCCGGCGTACTCCAGGGTGAAGCCCAGCGCGTTGCCGTACATGATGGCGCGCTCGCGCGCGCGGAAGTCGAAGGTCAAGTTGACGGTGAAGTTGCCCCGCCGCGCGCTGCGGGCCGCCGGCCGCAA
>JADGRD010000019.1 GCA_017881285.1 Pseudomonadota bacterium
CAAGAGCCCGGCCGAAGCGCCCAAGGCACAAGCGCCCCATGAATCGGAATCCGCCCGCCGGGCCGAACAGAAGGCCGAGGAATTGCGCGCCCTCGGCCGCGAGCTGGCCGAAACCAGCCAAGTTCGATCCTTCATTGCCCGCGACCGCTACAAAGTGGGCGAGGTTATTTCGCATCCGGAATTCGGCCGTGGCAAGGTCGAAACGGTCTTGCGCTCGAGCATGCTCGTGCGCTTCCCCAACGGCGGCCTCAAGTCGATCATGCTGAGCTAGCGCTGCGGCGCCAGTCGCAACCACTCCTTGCTACCCGGCCAAGCTTGGGGAAGGATCAGCGAACGAGACCCGCATGGCTGCACTCGAACAAGGCAAAGCCCCGTCGGCGACCAGCCGCCCGCGCACGTCGATCTTGGTGGTCGACGACGACGCGGACATGCGTGCGTGGGTCAAGGAGGATCTGGAGCACGAGGGATTCGTGGTGGAGACCGCGGCGGGCGGGCGCCCCGGTGTCGAGCGCGTGAAGGCGGGCGGCATCGACCTGGTGGTGACCGACGTCAAGATGCCCGATCTCGACGGACTCGATCTGCTGCGCGAGGTGCGCGAGGTCGATCCCTCGCCTTTCGTCATCGTCGTCACCGGCTTCGGCTCGATCGACACCGCGATCCGCGCGGTGAAACTGGGCGCCTACGACTACATCACCAAGCCCTTCAAGATCGACCAGCTCCTGCTCAGCATCGACAAGGCGCTTGCCGAGCGCTCCCTGCGCAGCGAAGTCACCCGCCTGCGCGAGGAAGTCAGCCGGCGCGATCGCATGGACGACATCATCGGACACTCGGCGCCGATGCAGGAGATCTTCGCCCTCATGCGGCGACTGTCGGTCTCGCAAGCCAACCTGCTCATCACCGGCGAATCGGGCACCGGCAAGGAACTGATCGCGCGCGCCGTGCACGCCCACAGCCCGCGCAAAGGCCGCCCCTTTGTCCCGGTCAACTGCGCGGCCATCCCGGAGAATCTTCTCGAAAGCGAGCTCTTCGGGTATGCCCGTGGCGCCCACTCGACCGCGACCGCGGATCGCCAGGGCCTTTTCGTCGAGGCCCACGGCGGCACGCTGTTCCTCGACGAGATCGCCGAGTTGCCCCTGCCCTTGCAGCCCAAGCTCTTGCGCGTTCTGCAGGATGGCGAGGTGCGACCGCTCGGCACCAATCGAGCCGAGCGCGCGGACGTGCGCGTGATCGCGGCCACCAACCGTGACCTCGAACGCGCGCTTCGCGAGGGGCGCTTCCGTGAGGATCTCTACTACCGTCTCAACGTCATCCAGCTCCAGCTGCCGCCGCTCCGCGGCCGCCAGGACGACATTCTGGCGCTGGCCGACCACTTCCTGCTGCGCTCGGCCGGGCGATCGGCGAAACCCGTGCGGGGCTGGAGGGAGAGCGCCAAGAAGCTTCTCCTCGCCTACCACTGGCCGGGCAACGTGCGCGAGCTCGAAAACGTGGTCGAACGCGCGGTGGCCCTGGCCGAAACCGATCTCATAGGGCCGGATGATCTGCCGCGCGTCATGCAAGAGCGCAAAGGCCATGATCTCCTGTCGAGCGCCGTGGCGCAGGGATTCACCCTCGACCAGCTCGAACGCGAATTCATCGAGCGGGTGCTCGACCTGGAGGGCGGCAACAAGACACGCGCGGCCCAGCGCCTGGGGCTGGACCGCAAGACGCTGTACCGCAAGCTCGAGGAGTACGCGGCCTCGCCGCGGGATGGCGCGGCTCCCCCGGAAGACGGGAGCGAGCCGACCGGGTCCGGGACGTAGTCGACGGCCCGGACCGAGTGGCGTAGAAGTACCGTATGCGCTTCTGCGTTTCGGGTCTGCTCCTCCTGGTCGGCTGCGCCTCGGCGCATGCGAGCGCGGACACACCGGGGGCCGCACTTGCTCCCGTCCGCTCCTCCACGGCCATCGACGCGGGCGACGAACCGGGTGGCGACGCCGATTTCCGCCTGGTCGCAACCCGAGCGGCGAACCCCTATGAACCCGCGGCGCGGGCTGGGCTAGAGGACTTCTTGGCCCGCCACCCGCACCACCATCGGCGGCCGGCGGCCGTGGCGATGCTGGCCGGAGTGCTGCTCCTGCAGGGCGACCCGGCGGCCGCGCAACGCTTGCTCGAGGAGAACGATACCTTGCTGCTGTCCATGGAGCGCGACTTCTTCTTGGGCCTCGACAAGGGCCAGCTCCACGACTACGGCCAAGCCCTGGACTTGCTGAAGAAGTACCTCGGCGCGGACCCGCCGTTGCGCATCGGCGGACTGCCCGACCACGATATGCGGCGGCTCCTGCGCTCGACCCTGGCCGAGTCGCTGGCCGCCGTGGGCAAGACCGGCGACGCCATCGATCAGCTCGAGCTATACGCTCAGATCGAGAGCAACCGGCCCTCCGAGCGCGCCTTTGCCCTGCGGCGAGCCGAGGAATTCGCCGCCAAGGTGGCGGACGCCGCCGCGCTAGAGGCGCTGGTCGGGCGGCGCGGCCTGTTCGCGCGCGCCGTGCTGGGGCCCAAAGGCGTCGCGGCCTTGCGCGCAGGCGGCGACGCGGCGAACGCGGCCCGCTTGGACCAGGAGACCATGGCGGTGCGGCGCCAGGTCGGACTGGAGCCTCCCCTGCCCTCGGCTGTCGCGGTCAATCCCTTGCGCCTGGGTCTCGTGGTGCCGCTCTCGGGCCCCCAGGCCCGCCTCGGGGAGGTCGTCCTGCGCGGCGCCGCGCTCGTGGTTGCGGCCACAGCTCACGCGAGCGACGCGGCCGAGTTTCAGCTTCTGTCGCGCGATTCGGCGGCGCCCCCGGAGCGCTCGGCGCTGGGCGGTGGGACGGCGGCCGGCATCCTGGCCCTGGCCCGCGAGGAAAAGGTCATCGGCGTGGTCAGCACCCCGGACGCCCGAGCCGCGGAAATGGCCGGGCGCGAGGGCATTCCTCTCGTCCTGCTCGACGAGCGCGGGGGTCCCGGCCAGACAACGGCGTTCCCCGTCATTCATTCCGCCGAGGCGCGGGCGGTGGCCCTGGCGCACCGAGCGCTCGCCCTGGGCGCGCACCGCTTCGCCATCTTCGCGCCCGACAACGCCTCGGGCAAGCGCCTGGCGGCCGCCTTCCGCCGGACCATCGAGCAAGGGGGCGGCACCATCACCGGACACGTCACCTATCCGCCCAACGCGACGAGCTTCGCGAACGAGATCGCCGAGCTGCGCAAAGCCGCTTTCGAGGCGCTCTTCGTGCCCGACGATGCCGGCCGCCTCGAACTGGTGGCGCCCGCGCTCGCGGTCGCGGACGTCTGGCCGCGTTCCCCGCGCCTGGCCTTCTCGTCCGCCCGTTCGCTGGCGAGCTCCGGCCCTGGCCGTCGCGAGAGCCTGCTGCTCTCCACCGCGCTGGGCGTTTCGGCCAAGTTCCTTCACGATGTCGGTCGCTACGTGCAAGGTGTCATGCTTTGCCCCGGGTTCTATCCGGCCGAGGACGCGCGCAGCGCGAGCTTCGTGTCCCGCTTCCGGGGGCTCTATCGATCCGCCCCTACCGCGACCGACGCCTACAGCTACGATGCCCTCTTCCTCCTGCGTGGCGCGGTCGAGCGGGGCGCCAGGACCCGCGCCGACGTCCTGCGCGTCCTCGCCACGCAGACCTTCGAGGGGTTGACGGGGGACATCCGCTTCGGCCCCGACCGGACTCGCATCGATCCACCCCTCATCTACGTCGTGGATGGCGACAGCATCCGCACGCTCAAGTAGCGAGAGCACCCGCGTGGCCAAACCAGAATCGAGAGACCTGCTCGCCGAGATCGCTAGGGGCGACCTCGCGCCGATCTACTGCCTGCACGGCAGCGAGCGATTCCTTGTCGACCGCGCGGTCGCGGCCATCCGCACAGCCGTGCTGGGCAGCGCGAACGGGGCGGCCACCGGCTTCGACTACGATGTCTTCGACCTGAGAGAAACCCCGCTGGTCCAGGCCATAGCGGCCGCGCGTACCTTGCCCATGTGGAGCAAGCAGAGGCTGGTCATCGCCGCTGGCATCGACGGCGTGAAGGCCGAGCAACTGGAACCCCTGGTTGCCTACGTGGCCGACCCCAACCCGCGTGGCTGCCTGGTTCTCGTCGGGGACAAGGTGGATGGCCGGCTGCGCGCTTTTCTGGCCCTGCGCAAGGCGGGATTCCTCCACGAATTTCCCCGGCTCAAGGATCGCGACCTCGTGAGCTGGCTCGCCGGCGAGGTGAGGCGCCGCCGGCTCGCCATCGAGCCAGGGGCCGTGCAGGCGCTCGCCGAGGCCGCCGGCCCCGATCTCGGCCGGGTGGTGCAGGCGCTGGAGCAAGTCGCGCTCTACGCCGGCGGCAACATCAAGCGCGAGCACGTCGAGGAGCTGATCCCCGAGTCGCGCGAGCGCGGCATCTTCGAGCTGACGCGCGCCATCGGCACCGGCGACGTCACCTTGGCGCTGCGCCTAGCCGCGAACATGCTGCGCAACCGTGAGCCCGCCCTCAAGATTCAGTTCATGCTGTTGCGGCAGCTCCGTCAGATCTGGCGCGCCAAGGACCTGGTAGCGGCACAGGTCGCGCGGCTCGAGATCGCGTCGGCCATCGGCATCGCCCCTTTCTTTCTCGACGACATCCTCATCCCCGCTGGCCGCATGAGCACGGCCGCCCTGCGGCGCAGCTTCCTGCACCTCTACCAGGCCGACCGCAGCCTCAAGTCCTCGCGCATCGACCCCGATGTCCTGGTCATGCGTCTGGTACGCCATCTGGCCGAGGCCGCCAACCCGCAGTGAGGCTGACCCTCGGCTGGAGGCTAGAGACCGGAGGCTGGAGGTTCGAATCGGATCGGGCTAGGCCTTCGGCTTCGCGGCGCGCGTCAAGCGCGAAACCTCGCGCGAGGCCGTGCGACGCTTGATGATCCCGCGCCCGCCCAGACGAGAGATGAGCTTGATCGCATCCTTGAGCAGCGCCTCGGTTTGCTTGGCATCCTTGGCCGCGATCGCCGCGCGCAGCTTCTTCACAGCGGTACGCATCGCCGACTTCTGGGCGGCGTTGCGCACCTCATGCGTGATCCGCTGCCGGTTCTTCTTCTCCGAAGATTGTATGTTCGCCATTGGGAAGGCTGCGAATCTTGCTGGTCCCGACGGCGCCTGTCAAGGGCCGCGGTGGAAAAGCCGAGCCCTAGTAGGCCCGTTCCTCGGTCTTCATCTCGCCGCTACCTTTGGTCGGAGACGGCACCTTGATGTTCTCGTTGCCGCCGCGGCGCTCGCCGGGCTTGAGCACTTCCTTGCCCGTGATGCGGTCGACGACGTTGTCGTTCTCATCGCGATCGCTCGACTTCTCGATGACGCTGTCGACGAACGAGCCCTTGGGCACGTTCTTGGCGTTGTTGCTGCGGACCTCGGCTTGCCGCTCCTCAACCGAGTGATCGTAGATGACTAGGCAGTAGACGTCATAGAACTTCGAGCGGTCGACCAGGCGCAGCCCGTCACCCTCGGCCGAGCGCCACTGGAAGGCGTCGAGGACCTTGCTCTTCGCCCCGCGCAAGGTGACATCGCGATAGACCGCCTGGGCCTTGCCGTACTTCGCCTGCATCATCTCGCCGAACTCCGGGAAGCTCTTGCCCGCGACCACGTCTTTGTCGAAGGCGACGAACATCTTGTAGAGCGATTCGCCCGAGAAAAAGAAGTAACGCGTCGACTTGGGCTCCTTGTAGGTGAGCATCGACTCGCCGTTGTTCTGCACGAATTCCTCGTCGATGATCGACACGTCCCAGCCGCCCTTCTTCCCGTCGAACTTGACCACGCTCTTCGCCACCCGGTCCTTCTCGTTCTTCATCTCACCCCGGATCCCATCGGACTTCCGGGGGTCGAGGCGCACCTTGTCGGCACGCTCCTTGTAGTTGGCGTCGATCTTGGCGTTGAGCTTCTCCATGACCGCCTGTGGGGTCATGCCCCACTTGAACTCGCCCTTGAACTCGTTGATCTCGGCGGCCTTGGCCACGGGCGCGGGTCCCTTGGGAGTCGCCGGCCCCTTCTTGCCCTTGGCGGCTGCCAGGTGCGCGGTTGACACGACCAGAACCATTGCCAGAAAGGAAAGTCCGAATCTTCTCATCTTCGATTCTCCTTGGGTCGGAAGCCCCGAAACACTAACACTGGAACCCGGCGCACCACAACGCTCAATCGCCGAAGGTGTTCGAGGGTGCCTTGACTTCGACGGGTTTCTGGCCCGCATTATTCCCCTCCTTCGACCGCCCGCCAGGCATGACGGCCGCCTCTCCGGCCTGGGCCCTGTCGTCTTCGCCCTCGGCACGCCCCGACGCGTCGTCGGCGCGCCTGCGCTCGGCGCGCCCCGAGCGGAGATCCTCCTGGGGGTTCTCCGCGTAGGTCGCGGACTCCCCCGGCCCGGCATAGTCGATCCAGAAGGCCGAGGGCCCCTTCTTGCGGTCGTCGAGGTGGACGAAGACCGAATTCGGGTAATAGCCCACCCCAGCGTGATCGAAGGTCTTGCGGAGGTACTCCCGCAGGATGGGGTTGGCCACGCCGGGCACCCGGAAGTCGCAGGCCAGGCCCAGTTTGTGGGGGCTCTTCGGATTCTTCGCCACCTTGGGATGGCGATACCCCGACACCACCTCCAGGCGATGCCCGTCGTAGTGGCGGGCGACCTCGTAGAGCATGTGGGCGAGCCGCATGTCCATCTTGAAGACCGCTCCGGTTTGGTGGCAGCGCATGAACTTGTCGAAGCGCTTCTTCCAGCCTTTGATAGGCTTGCCGCGATCGTCATAGAACCGCAGCAGCAGGGTTTCCTTGGTGTTGATGTGGAAGAGCTCGACCGCGGCGTAGCGCGACAGCTTCTTGGGCTTCTTGACCGGCCTGGCCGCGCTCTTGCCGCTGGCCTTGGCGTCTTTTGCGTCGGGATGCGCCGCCGCCCAGGCGAAACCGGGAAACAGCATGAGTGCGAGGGCGAGGACTGCGCGCCGGACCAAAGCGCCCCCATCATGGCAAGGGTCAGCGGGTCGGCGTCAACTTCTTTCGCAGTTCCGCCAGCAGTTCCCACGCCGCGCGCGGGGAGAATCCATCGAGATCCGCGGCGCGCAGAGCGGCCAGGACCTCGGCCTCCCCCGCGTCCACCGCCGGAGGCACGGCCGGCCTTGACCCGGGAGCCTTGAACAGCGAAAGCTGCGGCCGCGCTTCCCGGTCGGGCCGAGCCAGCCAGGGCTCGGCAGCCCTGCCCCGGCCGCTGCCGTCTTCCAAGTGCTCGAGCAGGGTCCGCGCGCGCGTCACGACCGCCTCGGGCATTCCGGCCAGACGCGCCACCTCGATGCCGAACGAGCGGCTGGTGCCCCCCGGCGTGAGCTTGCGCAGGAACACGACCTCGCCCTTCCATTCGCGCGCCGCCACGCTGACGTTGCGCACGCGCGGGTGCGTTTCCGGCAACGCGCACAGCTCGTGGTAGTGGGTGGCGAACAGGGTGCGCGCGGAGAGGCGATCGTGCAGGTGCTCGGCCACCGCCCAGGCGATGGACACCCCGTCGTACGTCGAGGTGCCGCGGCCGATCTCATCCAAGATGATGAGGCTCTTGCGCGTCGCGTGGCGCAGGATGTGCGCGGTCTCGCGCATCTCGAGGAGGAAGGTGGATTCGCCGCGGGCGAGATTGTCGCCGGCGCCCACCCGCGTGAACACGCGGTCGACGAGCCCGAGGCGCGCGCCCCGGGCCGCCACGAAGCCGCCCATCTGCGCCATGATGGTGGCCAGCGCGACCTGGCGAATGAGCGTCGACTTGCCCGCCATGTTGGGGCCCGTGATGAGCAGCATCTGCTCGTCTTCCGTGTCGAGTCGCACGTCGTTGGGCACGAAGCCGCCGGTCGCGGCCAACCGCTCGACCACGGGATGGCGGCTGTCCACGAGCTCGATGACCTCGGAGTCGTCCACCACGGGCCGGCAGTAGTCGTTACGATGCGCCTGCTCGGCTAGGGCGCCGAGCACGTCCACGCTGGCCACGCGGCCGGCGAGGGCCAGCAGCCGCTCGGACGCACCGCCGACCTCGTCCCGCAGCTTGGTGAAGATGGACAGCTCGATCGCGATCCGGCGCTCGTCGGCGGTGAGGATCTTCGACTGGTAGTCGGCCAGTTCGGGCGTCACGAAGCGCTCGGCGTTGGCCACCGTCTGCTTGCGCGTGTAGTCCGCCGGCACGTTGCCCAAGCGCGAGCGCGTGACCTCGATGAAGTAACCGAACACCGAGTTGTACTTCACCTTCAAGGTGGGAATGCCCGTGCGCTCGCGCTCGCGTGCCTCGATGGCCAGGACACCTTCGCGGCCGCCGCTGGCGATGGCCACCAGATCATCGAGCTCGGCGGAGACTCCCGGCCGGATGGTGCCGCCTTCCTTGGTCATGGCGGGCGCATCCTCGCGCAAGGTCCCGCCAATGCTCTCGGCGATGTCGGCGCATAGATCCGTGCCCAGATCGAGCAAGTCACCCCGCTCGGCCGCCACCACGGCCGGCAGGCCGTCCTTGGCCTGCAAGAGCGTCGCGCGCAGCTCGGGCAAGCGCAGAAGCGAGCGCCCGAGCACGACCACATCCCGCGGCGTGGCCACGCCCAGTCGCGCCCGCGTGGTCAATCTCTCCAGGTCGCCGAGCTCGCCCAGGAGCTTGCGCGCGGTCTCGCGCCGCGACTGCTGCGCCACCAGGCGCTCGACCGCGTCCTGCCGGCGCCGGATGTGCGCGATGTCGAGCAGGGGAAAGAGCAGCCACCGTCGCAAGAGCCGCCCGCCCATCGCCGTGACCGTGACGTCGAGGAGATCGAGCAGCGAGCCCTGCCGCCGCCGGTCGATCATGGTCTCGACCAGCTCGAGGTGCGCCCGCGCCTGCTCGTCGATGACCAGGAAGTCGTCGCGCCGGAAGATCTCCAAGCGCGAGAGCGGCAAGGGGGCCGCGAGCTGGGTGGCGCGCACGTAGCGCAGGACTCGGGCCGCCGCGGTCGCCACCCACGGCAGTCGATCCGTGGCCGGCCGGTCGAAGCCCTCGCCCAAGACCTCGGCCAGCGTCGCGATGGCCGGCGCCTCGTCCGCGGTAGTGACGGGGGTCTGCGCCAAGTGCCCGTAGGCACGGCGAAGGATGGCCGCCAAGTCCGTGTCTTGCTTCGCGATGAGGAGCTCGCGCGGCTCCACCCGCGCCAGCTCGTCGAGCAAGCCCTCGGTCGTCGCGCACGAAGTGGCGCGGAAGTCGCCCGTGGTCACGTCCGCGAAGGCCAGGCCAAAGCCGTCGCGTGCCTCGCCGGCCACCGCGGCGACATAGTTCGGCGCGCGGGGCTCCAGCGATTCCTCGTCGAGAGTCACGCCGGGGGTGATCACGCGGACCACGCCGCGCTTGACCATCCCCTTGGTGAGCTTGGGATCCTCGAGCTGCTCGCAGATGGCCACGCGGTGGCCCAGCTCGGTCAGCCGCTGAACGTAGCCGCGCGCCGAGTGGTGCGGTACGCCGCACATGGGCACCGGGTCTTCCTTGCCCTTGTCGCGCGAGGTGAGCGTGAGCGAGAGGGCGCGCGCCACGTAGACGGCGTCCTCGTAGAACATCTCGTAGAAATCCCCGAGCCGAAAAAACAGAATGGCGTCGGGGTACCTCGCCTTGATCTCGAGGTACTGGCGCATCAGCGCCGTGGTGCCGCTGTCTTTGTCGCCGGCCACGGCGCCGTCATCCCACCCCAGGAAGGTGCGCGGCTACTCCTTGGCGGAAGCGGAGCGCGGCTTCTTCGCGGGCTTGGCCCCCGCGCTGCGCCCGGCCTTCTTCTCGCCCTTCCGTCGCTTGATACGGGCCTTGAGCTTCTTCTGCGCCTTGCGGCGGCGCATCTTCATCGAGGTGCGGTTGTCGTGTTTTCCCATGGAGCCGCCACTATTCGGAAACTCGGCGCTCCTGTCAAGGTGTTGATCTGGAAACCCTGGGAGGGTTTCCAGGCCCTCGGCTCCTCCACGCCACCCTGCCCCCCGCTCGCTGCGCTCGGCCTCGCGCGTTTCGGCTCCGCCGGGCCAAGCCCGGCTCCGCCATCGCGACTACGCCGGCGGCTTGCGCCTTTGCTTGATCTCGTTGATGAGCCCGTTGGTCGAGGCGTCGTGGGAGGCCACGTCGCCGCCGGCGCGCAGCTCGGGCAGAATCGCGCTCGCCAGCTTCTTGCCGAGCTCGACGCCCCACTGGTCGTAGGAGTTCACGTTCCAGATGATCCCCTGCACGAAAATCTTGTGCTCGTAGAGCGCGATGAGCTTGCCCAAGGTTCGGGGGTCGAGCTTCTGGTAGAGGATCGAGTTGGTGGGCCGGTTGCCGGGGAACACCTTGTGCGGCAAGAGCGCGGCCAGCGCCTCGCCCGCCAGGCCCGCGCCGTCGAGGTCGGCGCGCGCCTCGGCCTCGGTCTTGCCCGTCATGAGAGCCTCGGTCTGGGCCAGGAAATTCGCCAGCAGCAGCGTGTGGTGCTCGCCGATGGGGTTGTGGGTCTCGACCGAAGCCAAAAAGTCGCTCGGCACCAACTTCGTGCCCTGGTGCAGGAGCTGGTAGAAGGCATGCTGGCCGTTGGTGCCGGGTTCGCCCCAGATCACCGGGCCGGTCTGGTAGTCGACGAGCTTTCCGTCGCGCGTAACGCGCTTGCCATTCGATTCCATGTCGCCCTGCTGGAAGTAGGCCGGAAAGCGCGACAGATACTGGTCGTAGGGCAGGATGGCGTGCGTCTCGGCGCCGAAAAAGTTGTTGTACCAGACACCGAGCAGGGCCAGCGTGACGGGCAGGTTCTTCTCCAGCGCAGTGGTCCGGAAGTGCTCGTCCATCTCGTGCGCGCCTGCCAAGAGCGCGCGGAAGTTCTCGAATCCGATGCCGAGCGCGATGGACAGCCCGATCGACGACCACAGCGAGTAGCGGCCGCCGACCCAGTCCCAGAACACGAACATGTTGTCGGTCGCGATGCCGAACTTGGCGACTTCCTTCGCGTTGGTGGAGAGCGCGACAAAGTGTTTGGCGATGTACTTTTCTTCTTTGGCGTGGCTCAAAAACCACTCGCGTGCGCTGTGCGCGTTGGCCATGGTTTCCTGCGTGGTGAAGGTCTTGGAGGCGACGAGGAAGAGCGTGGTCTCGGGATCCACGCGCTTGAGCGCCTCGGCGATGTGCGAGCCGTCGACGTTGGAGACGAAGTGCAGATCCAGGTCGTGGCGCCGGTACGGGCGCAGCGCCTCGGTCACCATCACCGGTCCGAGATCCGAGCCGCCGATGCCCAGGTTGACGATAGCGCGGATGGGCTTGCCGGTGTAGCCCTTCCAGGCGCCACTGCGCACGGAATCGCTGAAGGCGCTCATGTGGTTGAGCGCCGCGCGGACATCCGGCATCACGTCTTTCCCTGCGACGGCGATGGGCCGCGACGAGAAATTGCGCAGCGCCACGTGCAAGACCGCCCGGCCCTCCGTCAGATTGATGGGCTCGCCCGCGAACATCTTGTCGCGCATGGCCTCGACCCCCGCCTCCCGCGCCAGCGCATGCAAGAGGTCCATGGTTTCGGCCGTAATGCGATTCTTCGAGTAGTCGAGCAGCAGATCCCCGAACCGCAGCGAGAACTTGGCAAAGCGCCCCGGATCCTTCGCGAACAGGTCGCGCATGTGCAGGGAGGCGATGGATTTGTAGTGCTTACCCAGCTTTTTCCAGGAGTCCATGCCGACGATGCTCATGGTGCGCGTTTCTAGCACAAGGCCACTCCGGCGGGACATTCGGGAGAGCGCCGCTCTCCCGAATGCCACGCTCGACGCCGCTTCCACGGCCGGGCTAAGATTCGCCCATGCCGATCTGGACCCTGGACGCGGCGGAGCAGCGGGCGCTGCTCGATCGTTTCTTGCGCTACGTGAAGATCGATACGCGGAGCGACGACGGCTCGACCACGCATCCCTCGACGGAGAAGCAGAAGGATCTGGCGCGCCTGCTGGTCGACGAGCTGAAGGCGGTCGGGTGCGCGGACGCGACCATGGCGGAATCGGGGCATGTGTATGCGTCGCTGCCATCGAATCTGCCCGCCGGGCATCCGGCCAGCGGCAAGGTGCCGACGCTCGGGTTTCTCGCCCACCTCGACACCTACCCCGGCACCTCCGGGACCGCCGTCAAGCCGCAGATCATCGAAGCCTACGCGGGCGGCGACATCACTCTGCCCGCGACCGGCGCCAAGATCCCGGCGGCCAGCAATCCCAACCTGACCCGCTGCCTCGGGCACACGCTAGTTCACACCGACGGCACCACGCTCCTCGGCGCGGATGACAAGGCGGGCGTCGCCGAGATCGTGACCCTCATCGATTGGCTCGGGCGCCATCCCGACATCGCCCACGGCAGGCTGTGCTTCGCCTGCACGCCGGACGAGGAAATCGGCCACGGCATCGATCTCTTCGACCTGGCCGGCTTCGGCGCCCGCTACGCCTATACCGTCGACGGATCGGACCTGGGCGAGGTCGAGGATGAAACTTTCAGCGCCGACACCGCCACCATCGCCATCACCGGACACGATGTGCACCCCGGCTACGCCAAGAGCGTGATGATCAACGCCGTGCGCGTGGCCGCCGCCATTGTCGAGGCCCTGCCAGTGGACCGGCTGCCCGAAACCACCGACGGCCGCCTGCCCTACCTCCACCCCTACGCGCTCGAGGGCGAGGTCGGACAAGCGCAGGTGCGCTTGCTGGTGCGCGCCTTCAGCGAACGCGAGCTGGGCGAGCGCGAGGATGCGCTACGAGAAATCATCACCGCCATCGGCGCGCGTTTTCCCGGCGCCCGCATCGAACTGGAAATCAAGCCCACCTACCGCAACATGGGCGACGCCATCGCCAAGGATCCGAAGGTCATCGACTACGCGATGGAGGCCGTACGCCGGCAGGGGCTCGACCCGCTTCGCCGCGCCATCCGTGGCGGCACCGACGGATCCAAGCTCTCGGCCATGGGCCTGCTCACCCCGAACCTGTTCGCCGGCGGCCAGGGAGCGCACTCCGTGCGGGAATGGATTTCCCTGACGTGGATGGCTGCCGCCGTCGGCGTCTGCCTGCAGTTGATCGGTGTCTGGGTCGAGAAGAGCAGCGCGGACGGCTAGGCTTTGTTCCGGCCGCCGCGGGTGAGAGGCTCGTCCGGCTCCCGCCCGGGCAGACCTTCCGCGTAGAAAGCCGCGCGCCCATCGGCGTTGGGGTTCTCGAAGCAGCGGTGCGGGCACCGTTCGCCGCAGATGGAGTCTCGGAGGCCGACCATGCCCGACACGACTTCAGCGACGACCCGGTCCCGCTCCTTCTCGGGGAACAGACCACGCTGGTCGAGCGCCCTCGCCACCTCTTCGATGACCTGGGGCAACTCCTTGCCCTTCCCCATGGCCTCGACGAACAAACCGCCCAGCGCGAGTGCGGCATCCTCGATGGCGGCCAGCGACACCCTCTGCGAGGACGGAGCCTCCCGATTCCGGATGACCATCTCGGCGTCCGCGGCGGCCGCCATGTCCAGACGGGCGACGTCCGACTTTTGATGGCCGTGTTCCCCGCGCCCCATCAGGGCCCGCAACTGCTCCCGCGCCTCGACGAAGCGAGCCGGCCGTTCCTCGTCGGGCGGCTCCTCCAGCGCATCGACGATCGCGCGCACCGCCATGTGCGCCAGGAACATGCTCGCCGGTCGTTCGACCTCCACCGCGAGCTTGCGACAAAGGCTCGCCCTTGCCGTGTCGCCGGCGCTTTCGAGGAGCCGAGCCTGGTGACGAAGCATCCGCTGCAAGCGAAGGTGCTCATTGTCCTCACGCAGGCGCTCGCAGAGGTCCTCGGAGGCCTTCCCCACCCGGCTCGCAAGGGCCTTGGCGCGCGCCTTGCCGCTGGAACGAATCGGCTTGAGGAACGGCGCCAGGGATTTTTTCACCGCGCCCTCGCCGGTCTCGAAGAACCAGGACTCGAATCCCTCGCTGTCGAGCAGGCCGCTCACCTCCTTGGGGGTGGTGGCCACGTCGGTGGGTGACTCTGGCTCGACGAAAGGCTGCGCTCGAGCATCGGCGAGGGCCGGTTCCGCTACCGCAATGGCCTTGGCCACATCGGGATTTTTCATGGCCGCGGGTTTGGACGCCCGCAGGCACTCGTCCACGATGCGGGCCGCGAGCGGCATGGGGACGAAGCAGGAAATCGTTCCGCAGCCTTCCTTGATCTTCTCCACCAGCTCATCCACGCTACGGCCGGGCAGATTCTGCATGACGAACCCATCGCGAACCCCCGTCTCCAGGTGAAAGAGCAAGTTGGCGAGGTCGAAGGTGGGCACGCGCGGGATGATGATGTTGACCGCGAAGCAAGCATCCCCGTCGACGCCGGTGACGAGAGCCCGGCTCTCCCGCAAATCCGGGCGAACCGCGCCGTGCAGACCCTTGGCGCGCAACCGGTGCAGGTGTCGGCGCGCGTGCTTGGCTTCCTGTGGGTCGCTGGACCTGGCCGCGAAGGCCGCCAGCAAATCGACCGCCTCCTGCGTGGCATCGGCCGCGACCAGATCGAGTAGACACAGCCGTCCTTTCCCATCTCGCTCGGCGCCCAGTAAGTGCATGCACAGCCCGGCCATCGGCAGGTCCCGCTCATGGGCAGCATGGGCGATGGCCGCGAGAAAGGAGCCGCGCGCGTCGAGCGGCAGTCCGGTGTAGCTGCCGAGCAGCGCCTGCAGCCCAAACCCCTGGTCGGCCTCCGGGTCCTCCAGAATCTCGAACACCGGCAGGCTGAGAAAGGCGAATTGCTCGTCGGGCGCGAGCTGCTGCCGGATGCCCGGCAGGTGGTGATCCATGGCCCACACCGCCGCCGCGCGCTGGCTGGTGCCGAGCGACCTGTCCATGGCGATCTCGATGAGCAGCGTGCCCGCGGCTTCCCCGCCGAGATAGGCGAGCGCTTCCGACGCGACCCGGGCCACCAGACGGTCGCCTTTGCGCACCGTCGCCGCCAGGGCCAGTCGCACCGACTCCTGGTCAGGCAGGGCGCGAAACGGCTCGAGCAACCCGTGGAGCTCTTCCCGCTCGGGAAAGGTATCGGCCGTGCCCCGCTGTTTCACCAGCGAGATGAGATCGTCGAGCGAAGCGCCCATGGACCGGCCTTATAGCGCGGCCACGACCGCCGGCCGATGGAAAAACCACGACGGTGGGATCCGGATATTCACCACAGAGAGCGCAGAGAGCGCGGAGGCCGGAAGGGAGGGCTCAGGGGTTCCGGATCCGGATCCGAACCCTTCTTCCTCCGTCCTCTGCGCTCTCTGCGCCTCTGTGGTGAAATAACCTAGTTGGTAGCCGCCTTCGGCGACGGCGGCGCATAGGTGAAAACCAGCTTGTCACCCGCGAGGTCGAGGCTCACACTGCCGCCGCTGGTCAGCGCGCCGAAGAGCAGCTC
>JADGRD010000346.1 GCA_017881285.1 Pseudomonadota bacterium
CAGCCACGTGGGCGGGGAGGAGAAGCTGGCGGCAGCGGGCCAGATTGTGCGGCTGGTGTTCGCACCAGTGGCGAAGAGTGAAGATGCCGCACCGGGAAGTGGGGGATCAGGTGGGGGATCGAAGGGGTCAGCAGCGGAGGGGGCGAGTGGCGAGGCCGCCCAAGTCACGGAAACGAAAGCAGAAATTGTGGTGGAGCTGAACAGGATCGAACTGTCGGCCTCCTGAATGCCATTCAGGCGCTCTCCCAGCTGAGCTACAGCCCCATACCCCTTGCGGGGCTCGGAGTAACTACCAGCCGGGCGCGCGAAGGTCAACCCCCGAGTGGCTTGACAGGGCGGGGCGGGGTGGCAGATTGTCTCCTCCCTTTCCGGCGCGAAGTCGCGCCTGGAAGGCAGAAACATCAGGAGAATCCATGGCAACGATCGATTTCGGTGGAGTCAAAGAAGAAGTCATCACGCGCGAAGAGTTCCCCATCAAGAAGGCGCCCGAGGTCCTCAAGAACGAGACCATCGCGGTGATCGGCTACGGGGTCCAGGGCCCGGCCCAGTCGCTCAACATGAAGGACAACGGCTTCAACGTCATCATCGGCCAGGCGTCCAAGTTCAAGAAGGACTGGGATCGCGCGGTTCGCGACGGCTGGGTGCCGGGGAAGACTCTGTTCGAGATCGATGAGGCCGCCGAGCGCGGCACCATCATCCAGATGCTGGTGTCGGACGCCGCGCAAAAGGCGATCTGGCCCGAGATCAAGAAGCACCTCAAGAAGGGCGACGCCGTCTATTTCTCGCACGGCTTCTCCATCGTCTACAGAGACCAGACCGGCGTGGTACCGCCCCCCGACGTCGACGTCATCATGGTCGCGCCCAAGGGCTCGGGTACCTCGGTGCGCCGCAACTTCCTCTCCGGCGCGGGCATCAATTCCAGCTTCGCCGTCGAGCAAGACGCCACCGGCCGCGCCAAGGAGCGCACCATGGCCCTCGGCATCGCGGTGGGCTCGGGCTACCTCTTCCCGACCACCTTCCAGAAGGAAGTGTACAGCGACCTCACCGGCGAGCGCGGCGTGCTCATGGGCGCCCTGGCCGGCATCATGGACGCGCAGTACGATGTGTTGCGCAAGAACGGCCACAGCCCCAGCGAGGCGTTCAACGAGACGGTCGAGGAACTGACCGAGAGCCTCATTCGCCTGGTCGGCGAGAACGGCATGGACTGGATGTACTCGAACTGCTCGGCCACGGCCCAGCGGGGCGCGCTCGACTGGCGTCCGCGCTTCAAGCAGGCCGTGCAGCCCGTGTTCGAGCTGCTCTACGACCGTGTCGCGTCCGGCAAGGAAACCGCGCGCGTGCTCGAGTCGACCGGCGGTCCCGACTACCAGGAGAGGCTGGGCAAGGAGCTCGCCGAGATGGGCAACTCCGAGATGTGGCGGGCCGGCAAGGCGACTCGCTCGCTGCGCCCGAAAGAGCCCGCCCGCGCCATCTCCGCCGACACCAAGGGCATCGGCGGCCGCGGCGAGAACTAGCGGAACTGCTGCTCGGCGAGGGGCTCCTCACCCCATCCGGTGAGGGCACGGAGGAATCTGAGAGCACAGAGTCGGCAACGTGCCGGCTGTCATGAAACGTGTTCCGTTCTTTGTGCTCTCCCACCCCTCTGCGCCCTCTATGGTTTAATCTGCCAGTGCTTCTCCCCAAGTCGTTGCTCGACTCGAGCATCACCGCGCAGATCGGTCCCACCAACACCGGCAAGACCCATCGCGCGGTCGAACGCATGCTCGAGCACGAGACGGGGATGATCGGGTTGCCCCTGCGGCTTCTCGCGCGCGAGATCTATGACCGCGTCTCGGCGCGGGTGGGCGAGGGCGCGGTGGCGTTGGTCACCGGTGAGGAGAAGCGCAGCGGGCCACGGCCACGCTACTATGTCTGCACGGTCGAGGCCATGCCAACCGATCGCGAGGTGGACTTTCTCGCCATCGACGAGATTCACTTGGCGGGGCACGTGGAGCGCGGGCACGTCTTCACGGATCGCCTGCTCAACTGGCGCGGCCGGCGCGAGACCTGGTTTCTCGGCGCGGACACCATCCGGCCGATCCTCGAACGCCTGGCGCCGACCGCGGTCATCGAGTGCAAGCCGCGCATGTCGCGCCTGTCATGGGGAGGCAACGTCAACTTACGCGGCCTGCCGCCGCGCAGCGCGGTGGTCGCGTTTTCCGTCGATCGCGTCTACGAGTTGGCCGAACGCCTGCGCGCTCGACGGGGCGGCGCCGCGGTGGTGATGGGCGCGCTGTCGCCGCGGGCGCGCAATGCGCAGGTCGCGCTCTACCAGTCGGGCGAGGTTGATTACCTGGTGGCCACGGACGCCATCGGCATGGGACTCAACATGGACGTGGACTGCGTGGCCTTCGCCGATCTGCGCAAGTTCGACGGCCGCAAGCTGCGCGGGCTGGAGGACGCCGAGCTGGCGCAGATCGCCGGCCGCGCCGGGCGGTACCACAACAACGGTAAGTTCGTGACGTTGGCGCCCCTGCCGGCGCTGCCGCCGGGTACGGTGCGCGCCATCGAGGAACATCACTTCCCCGTGCAAACGCGGGTGTTCTGGCGCAACAGCGACCTCGACCTGCGCTCGCTCGCCAGTCTGGCGGCGTCGCTCGCGCGCCGCCCGCCGCAATCCTGCCTGGAGCTCGTCGACGATGCCGAGGACGCGCGCGCTCTGGCCCGCCTGGTCGCCGACGCGGAGATCGCCGCGCGCTGCCGGTCGAGCGCCAACGTCGCGTTGCTCTGGCAGGTCTGCCAGATCCCCGACTACCGCCAGCTTCAGCTCGACGACCACTTCAAGCTGTTGCGCGCGGTCTTTCTGCAACTCACCGGGCCACGCGGCCGCTTGGAAAAGGACTGGATCGCGCGCCATCTCGAACGCCTGTCCGAGCTGCAAGGCGATATCGACACCTTGCTGGCACGCATGGCCTTCATCCGGACCTGGACGTACATCACGCACCACAGCCGCTGGCTCGACGACGCGCGGGCCTGGCAAGAGCAGGCGCGCAAGCTCGAAGACGATCTCTCGGATGCGCTGCACGAGCGCCTGGTGCGCAGGTTCGTCGATGCCGCCAGCCGGCGGGGCCGGGGACGGCCAGCGGCGCGCGGGCAGTTCGCCGAGCAGCTCCGCGATGCGGTGGCTCTCGTGTCGAGCGATGAAGTCGCGACGCCGGTCGACCTCGACCGGTGGGTCGACGAACTGGTGCAGGCGGGCAGCGATCGCTTCGGTCTCGACGACGAAGGTCGCATCGTTGTCGTGGGAGAGGAGGGTGGGGGCCCCCACCCTCCCCTCCCAAACCCTCCCGCGATGGTCCGCGCCGAGCAAAGCTCGCCGCCTCCCCACGCGTTTCCCGACGGGCGCGTCCTGGGGCGCCTGACTCGCGGCGCGGATCGACTGCGGCCCGAGGTTGTGGTGACCGCGGACAATCTTGGCCCGGGCGCGAAACTGCGCCTCCAGCGCCGGCTGGTGGCGTGGGCGCGGGATCTCGCCGAGACGCTGCTCGCGTTGCTGCGCGACGAACCTCTGG
Source organism: Pseudomonadota bacterium (assembly GCA_017881285.1). Taxonomy (GTDB): domain Bacteria; phylum Myxococcota_A; class Polyangia; order Fen-1088; family Fen-1088; genus Fen-1118. Next base: position 3,552 of record JADGRD010000346.1, read on the forward strand.
CCAAACTCGGTCCGGCGGCGCGCGGTATCGTCTACCAGTTGGAACAGGGTCTGGGCACGGCGCTGGCCACCGCGGCCCAGGCGCAACTGCGGCAGATTGCTCCGGCGGACCGCAGTCGGCTCGGGCGCGCGGGCATCAAGCTCGGCCGGCGGGTGGTGTACGCGGCGCCCTTGTTGCGGCCGGAGGCGGTGCTGGTGCGCGCGACGCTGTGCCGGGCCTTTTTGGGACCGGGCGTTCCGCTTGCCCCACCGCCGTCCCCGGCTCGTTGCTTTCTGCCGTCCGAGGAGATCGACGACGACACCTGCCTGGCGATGGGCTTCCCCGTATTCGGCGGGGTCGCGATTCGCGCCGACGAGGTCGAGTTCCTCGCCACGCGCATCGCCAGCGGGTTGCGCACGCGGGCCGTCGGAGAGCGGCTCGGTTGCGACGAGGAAATAGCCGCGGCCGTCGTGGCGGCGCTGGCCGAGCCTCGCCGCCGGCGGTAGCGCTGGCCTGGCTTAGCCCGTATACCAAGCCCCCATGCGCGACCCGCGCCGGGGCCTGCGGCGCTTTCCCCTGCAGCGGGTCCTCTACTGGCCGATGGATCGCTGCGGGTAGGACACTTCCTTCCCGGCATTACAAATTGTGACGGGAAGAGCGGCAAGCATGGCAAGATATGCGCCCGCGCTGGGGCAGGAGACTGGGCGGAGAACGGAACTCCGCCCGGCTCAAGTCAAAGTCGCATTCCGACGAGAATCTAGTATGGGACAGGGTGACTGCACACTCCGTCATCCCGGGATTTCGTGCACGAACTAGCAGCTCCATGAAGTCCCTCGCCAAGGGAGGTTCCGGTGAACGTCGTCAAGACTCGCAAGGTGCTCGTGGTTGAAGACTCGCGCCTCATTCACAAGATGTACGAGGTCATGCTCCGGCCCTGCATGCTGATCGCCGCGCACGATGGGCGCGAAGGTCTGGCCCGCCTGGCCGAACATCGTGACATCGATGTCATCATTCTGGACATCAACATGCCCCGCATGACCGGGTTGGAGTTTCTGGGGGAGGTGAAGAAGAATTCGGACTTCGCCGCCATCCCCGTCGTCATCGTCTCCACCGAGGGCAAGGAAGAGGACGTCGCGCGCGGCCTGAAGGCAGGCGCCGTCGCCTATCTCAAGAAGCCGTTTCAGCGCGAGGACTTGCTCAAAATCATCGGGCGGCTCACCACGAGCCAGGCCTCGCCATGAAGGATGGTGATGTGATGGCCGGTATCCCACACAAGCCGAGCTACGAGGGGGCGGACAGCGGTGATCCCCTGGCCACGCTCATGCGCGCGCGCCAGCTCATCCACGACGCCCAGGCGGCCATCGAGGAGGCCAGCCAATCGGTGGTGCAACAGCGGGCAAGCTCCGCCGAGATCCCGGGGCGCGAGGCGCGCCTGGCCCAGGCCGAGAACGATCGCGAGGAGCTGGCCGCGCGTCTCCTCGACGTCGAGCATCAGGTAGGACGCCTGATGACCCTCTACGTGGCGACCTACCAGT
>JADGRD010000020.1 GCA_017881285.1 Pseudomonadota bacterium
CATGAACGACTGGCGACCATGCCGGTGCCGGACGGCGGCACGGATGCCAGTCCCGGCGTAACCGGCGGCGCCAGCGGCTCGGACGGCGTGCAGGGTGCAGGCGGCAGGGGCACGGGCGCGCGCCAGGCCCCGGCGGCAGAGGCGGCGCTCCGGGCAGCGGCGGCAGCGCGACTCCGCCATCGGCGGGGAGCAGCGGGACGACTGCCGGCAGCGGTGGCTCGGGAAGCGGCGGTCGATCGACCGGAGCTGGTGGCCAGGTTGGAGGCACGGGTGGCGCCGGCGCGCGGCTTCGTCCGGGTGCTCTTGCCGGACGGGCGCGCCCGGTCGTGACGACGGCATGGCCGCGCTGTTCCTCCTCTTTGCTGGCGTGCTGCTTCGGCTTCGCCGGTCCCGACAAACGTTGCGGCACATATCGGCCCCTATTCGAACATCCCGACCATCGCCCCGAGGCTGGCGGCAGCTCACCTTTAATTCAACCAAAGTTGTCTCCGACGGCCTGTCGTCCGCCGGAGGCGATGATGTCGTGCCGACGAGCGCGCCGAATCTCACGAGGAGGGTCCATGACGCGTACCCGAGCATTCGCACTTTTGCTGACGGCCAACACGGCTGCGCTGGCGCTCGCTACGGCGGCGCGCGCCAACGATGCCATGTTCCCGGCGCAAACCGCCGCGGCGAGCAGCATCGGCTGGAAGAACAACTACTTCCTCGTGAAGGGCACGCCGACCGTCATCTCGGCCGGTGAAATCCACTACGCGCGGGTGCCGCGCGAGCTGTGGCGCGAGCGGCTGGTCAAGATGAAGCGCGCCGGATTCAACACGGTGTCGACCTACGTGTTCTGGAACGCCCAGGAGCCGGCGCCCGGCGTATTCGAGCTGGGGGACAACCTCGACCTCGACGCCTGGCTCACCGAGATCGAGTCGGTTGGGCTCTACGCCATCGTGCGTCCGGGTCCATACAACTGCGCCGAGTGGCTGGCCGGTGGCATTCCGCAGTGGATCACCGCCAAGGGCATGCAGATCCGCAACACGGCGGCCGACTATCTCGCCGCGGCCGACGCCTACTACGAGAAGATCATCCCCATCATCGCCAAGCACCAGATCCACAAGGGAGGCAGCGTGATCTGGATGCAGATCGAGAACGAGCACCCGGCCGGATCGGGCACGGAGGGCGACGCATACCTCAAGCACCTCTACGACAAGGCGGTCGCCCTGGGGATGGAAGTCCCGCTCTACTACTCGGCGCTGCACCATGCCACCGATCCCACAGGCACCACCCCCTTCGGCAGCCGAAGCTACCCGTGGTTCTCGAGTGAAACCTGGTCGGGCTGGTACAGTCTCCCCTTCGGCGAGATGAGCGCCGGCGATCTCACCACCCTGCAGCGCACGGCGTGGAAGGTGGTCGGGTTCGGCGGCGGCGGCAATACCTTTTACGTGTTCCACGGCGGGACGAACTTCGGCTACGAGGGCGACACCTCGACGACGTCGTACGATTATCGAGCGCCGCTGGGGGAGGAGAGCCAGCTCCGCCAGGGGTATTTCGCCGTTCGCCGTCCGGCCGCCTTTACCCGTGCCTTTGAATCGCTGATCGGCGGCTCCCAGGATGGCGGAAACATCGCCACCGTGTCGAGCGGGCTCAAGACGTACATTCGCAAGTCCGCGAGCAACGGAATTGCCATCTTCCTCGACAACCAGGGGACGAGCTCGGTGCAGACGCAGGTGAAGCTGAGCAGTCCCGCGATTCAGCTCCCGGCGGGGAGCACGCAGATCACCGTCGCATCGAACGAGATCCGTCCGGTCGTGGTCTCCGCGCCCTTCACGGCCAACGCAACCTTCGCCTACCTGGCCACCACCGTCCTCGGCAAGCTGACGATCGGCAGCAAGACGTACTACGTCTGCCACGGCCGTTCCGGCGAGTCGGGCGAGATCGCCGTGCAGTACGCGAACGCGCCGGCCACCGCGCCCGCCACGCCATGGACCTGGGACGCGGCGACCAAGCTGGCGCGCGCCACCTTCACCTACCCGACCGGGGACGCCATCACCGAGCTGCCCATCGACTCGGGTGACGGCTCCTCGGCGGTCTTCCTCGTCGTCAGCTCGCCCTTGGCGGACCGGACGTGGTTCACGGATACCGCGATCTACCTGGGCGCCACCTACATCGACGACGACCTGAGCGTGCAGGTGCCGACGGCGGGCGGCAAGGTCGCGGTGTACGGATCGACCGGAAGGTCGGACATCACGGTCCCCGCGGTCACCGCACCGGCGATCCCGGCCATCGGAACCTGGCAGTGGCGCGATGCCGCCGCCGAGGCGGCGCCGGGGTACGACGACTCGACCTGGGTTTCCTCTGCCCAACCGCAGCCCTTCGGGGCCAACGACTTCCAGAACGGCTACGGCTGGTATCGCGCCAAATTCACCGCGAGCTCGGCGGGCAACGTGACCGCGAGCATCGGCGGCGTGCGTGCCTCGGCGCTGGCCTTTGCGAACGGCAAGCAAGTCTCGCTCAGCAACGCCAGCTTCAGCTTCACCACGGTGGCCGGCGACAACACGGTCGCGATCTTGGCCAAGCACGAAGGCCTCGACAAGATGTACAACGTCACGGGCGCGACCGGCACCGGGCAGTACGCCGGGATCTGGGGCGGAGTGACCAGCGGCGGCTCCGCGCTGGCGTCGTCGTGGATGTTCCGCGGCGGCTTGGGCGGCATGGACGAAACCGCGGTGGTCGGCCTGGTCAAGAACTGGACGACCTTCGTCGGCGGGACGTGGTCGGACACGCAGACAACCAAGAGCTGGCCCGCCTTCTGGCGCGGCAGCTTCAAGAGCCCCCTCGCGAGCGGCGTGTTCGCGACGGTCGGGCTGCGCACCTCCGGGCTGTCCTCGGGCTCCGCCTGGGTCAACGGACACAACATCGGGCGCTTTTCCGGCAACACCCTGCTGTACGTTCCCGAGTGTTGGCTGACCGGCGACAACACCGTGGTCATCTACGACGCCTCCGGCAACGCACCCACCTCGGTCAAGTTGGAGTACTTCGAGACCCGCGCGCGCTACGCGAGCACCACAGGGGGTACCGGAGGCGCGAGCGGTTCGGGTGGAACCGACGGTGCTTCCGGCACCGGCGGGACGGGCGGCCGCACCGGCAGCACCGGCGCCGGCGGAGCCACTTCCGGCGGCGGAACCAACATCGGTGGCACACGCGGATCCGGCGGTGTGACCGGACAGGGCGGTTTCGCAACCGGCGGCGCTGCCGGTGGGGGCGCCACGGGTGGGCCAGGAGCAGGCGGAACGCCGATCGCGAGCGGAGGAGCGGGAGGCGCAATGGGCGGACGCTCGGGCACGTCGCAAGGCGGGGCTAGCGGCGGCGGCGGGAGCAGCGGCGGGCAAGGCGGCGGCAACGGCCAGGCGGGCTCTGGCACGGGCGGAGCACGCCCTCCCAGCGGCGGCGCGGGCGGCAGCGCCAGCACCCCCAACCACCCCGGCTCGTCCTCGTCGGGCTGCGCTTGCGCCGTGGGTGGACATGGGAGAGGACTCGCCGTTTGGCTCGTCGCGGCCGCGGTCCTGCTCCGGCGCCGACGAAAGGCCCGACGCACAGGCGGACCGCCTGTCTAGCTACCCGACCATCGAGCCCTGAGTACGCCGTAGAGAATTCCACCAGTTGAAGTTGAACAGGTTCCCCGATCCCCCCGTGAACGCGAAGCAGAGGTCGTGCACACCAGTGGCGTCGCTGATGGGGCAGGTCTTCGTCACCCAGGTCTCAGCGCCACCGGTGTTCGTGACGGCGCAGGTTCCCACCCGCGTGCCCGTCTGGCTGTCCAGACGAGCCTCGATGCTTCCGCCGGCGCCGGCGGTGACGACCCTCACGTCGACGGCCGTGGCCCCGGAGCCGAAATCCACGCCCTTCACCTCGATGTAGTCCCCGTTCTCGATGGCAGTCGCGTCCATCGTGATGAGAATCGGCGCAATTGCTCATTGGCCTTCGCGCCTCGACACAGGTGCGGCCACGCTGTCACCGCGGCGGTCCTCGCGGTATCAAAGTTTCTAGCGCAGCCACGCGCGTGCCGCATGTCGAGGTTCACAGGCCATGGAGACCAGGCTAGACTGCGGTCTCCACGATTGCGGGAGGACTGCTGCGCTCCGTCGCAGCGTGGCTCCTGCACGACGGCTCAGGATCAACGGATGTCTCGAGTGCTGCCCATCGTTCCGCTTGCGGTCATCGCAGGCGTATCTCTGTCGGTGGCCGCGAGATCTACATGGGGCCAGGCCGGCGGCCCGGAGCTGCTGCCGGCCGAAGGGCCGAAGCCGCCCTGGGCTTGCCGGTTGGACCAGACCGGCCGGGAGCGCAACTTCCAGGGACTCGGGCTGGTCGACCTCACCCTATGGGATCCCGAGCCCGACGCACCCGCGACCGTGAAGGAAGAGCGGTTCGCGCCCGCTCTCAACCAACTTTGCTCGAGCGAGCTCTCCTACCAGCAGTCGAACCAGTTCGCGCACTGGATTCTGGAAGCGTGTCGCCGGTACGAGGTCGACCCGTTTTTGCTCGCGTCGCTGGTTTACCAGGAGAGCCGTTGCGCTTCGGCGAAGCCGCACCGGTCGGCAGGGATCGGGCTCGCCGGAATCGATGCCGCCATGCATGCGCCGTTCTTGCACGACGGGCGCTACTCGTACTGGGTCAAGGAAGGGCGCGAGTGGCTACCGCGCCAGGTGGACGTCAGTCCCTACCTGGCTTCGGTGCAAACCCTCCACCAGGACAAGGCCAATATCTTCTTCGCCGCCGGGCTGATGCACGCCTACCAACAACAGTGCCCGGACATCGACGGTGCCTTCCAGTCGGTGCCCCATCGTCACTACGTCTCGCACATGCTCTGGGGCGATCGCGTGCTCGAGACCGACGGCGAGGACCGCATCTTGCGTACCCGGCGAGCCATCATCCAGTACTACGAGGCGGACAAGCCCGTGGCGCGCGCCCGCTGGAAGAGCGTCGAGCTCTTTTGCCCCCTCGACGGATGTCCGCGCAAGATTACCGGGGTGCTCGGCGACATCCGCGAGGACGGCAAGCGTGCGCACAAGGGCGTCGACTTCGTGTCGGTGCTGGGCGAGCCGGTGCGCGCGGTTGCCGACGGCTGGGTCGTCTATGCCGGCGTGGACGCGCCCGGCAAGGGCGCCAGGAAGGTGACCCTCGATAAATCCGGCGCCATTCGCAAGAACAGCATGGGGCCGGGCGGCCTGTTCGTGGAGATCCAGCACAAGGACAACTTGATGTCCGAGTACATGCACCTGCTCAACTACCTGGTCAAGAACGGTCAATGGGTCACGGCCGGGGAGATCATCGGGCACGTCGGCGACACCGGTATTCGAGTCAATGGTCCGCACCTGCACCTCCAGATGCGCGACAACGGCGAAATCATCGATCCCCTCGTCCACCTGCATGCCTACCTGATTGGGCCGCAAGCCACCTATCGCGGACAGCTGAACAAGGCTGCCATGCCGGGGCGCTGGCGCCAGGCGAGGTCGCGCATGCGGGCGCTCGCGGCGAGCCGTCGCGACCACGGAAACGACTTGGATGCGACCGACTCCGACAAGCCAGGGGCGGACCGGTCGGCCCCCGAGGCACCTGTCGGGAAGGACTCCCATGTCGGCCAATAGCCACCCCATTCTCCGTGGGGCTCTGGCGAGCATGCTTGCGATGCTCCCGGCCGCGCCGGCGGCGGCCGATGCGGGAGCCCCCGACGCGGACGGGCACGTGGACGGGGGCGCCAGCGTCGGCCCGACCCGCCCTAGCGGGCTGCTGGTCGCGGCGGGCGAGACGATTCACGACATCGACAACATCATCGACGCACTCGACCGGCAGGCGCCGGTGAGCGCGATCGCGTTCAGCCCGGACGGACGCCTCATCGTCTCGGGCTCCGAAGACCACATGGTGCGGGTCTGGCAGCTCGAGACCGGACGCCTGCTTCGTCATCTCGAGGGGCATGCCTCCGTCGTGACCGCGGTTGCCTTTTCCCCCGACGGCAGCACCATCGCCTCGGCCTCGAACGATCGCACGGTGCGCATGTGGGACGTGCGCTCCGGCCGCCTGCTGCGGACGCTGCAGGGCCACGTCTATCACGTCTACGCGGTCGCTTTCGACCCGCAGCGAGGGTGGCTGGCTACGGCGTCGTGGGATCGAACCATTCAGCTCTGGGATGCGGCAAGCGGCCACCTGGTGAAGAAGCTTCGGGGACACGGCGGCGCCATTCGGGCGATCGACTTCAGCCCGGATGGCAAGCTGCTGGCGTCCGCGTCCGACGATGAGACGGTTCGGTTGTGGGACGTGGTCACCGGCAAGCAGCTCAAGGTCCTCGCGGGGGCCGGACCCGCGAGCGCGGTACGCTTTCGGCCGGACGGCGAATGGTTGTTCTCGGGCGGGGCGGATCACACGGTGCGAATGTGGCGGCTGCCCGACGGGGCCATCGTGCGCAAGCTTGGTGACTGCGGCGCGCCGGTGCTTTCGCTCGCGGTCTCGGCGAACGGACAGATCCTCGGGGGCGGCTGTGGCGCCGGGGGATCGGTTCTGTGGGACATAGGGACGGGGGCCGAGCTCCGCCGTGGGCGCGGTCATGCGGTCGAGGTGCGCGCGATTGCCTTCAGCCCCGACGGGAGGATGGTGGCCACCGGAGCCGACGATGCCTCGATCGTCGTCGAGGACGTTGCCAGCGGACGCGCTCTGGTATCGCTGTCCGCCAACCTGGCCCAGCTGGAAGCCGTAGCCTGGAGCCCCGATGGCAGCATGCTGGCGACGGCCTCGCGCGACCGCCGTGTCTTGGTCTGGCAGGACGCTGGCAATCACAAGATGTTGAGCCGGGTACTGGTCGGCGAGCAGGGCGCCGTGCGCACCCTGGCGTTCTCGCCGGACGGCAAGGCTCTCGCTTCCGGTGGCGACGACCGCAAGGTGGCGCTCTGGGATGTGGCGGGGGAGGATGCCGTGCGCCGGCTCACCGGACACGACGGGGCCGTCAACGCCGTCGCCTTCATGCCCGATGGGCGCACCATCGCCTCGGCGGGGGACGACGCCACCGTCCGCCTGTGGGATCTCGAGCGAGACGCTGCGGCGATCGTGCTCAAGGGCCACCGCGCCCCGGTGCAAGCCCTCGCCGTCAGCCCCGACGGCAAGGCGTTGGCGTCGGCATCCGATGACGAAACGGTGCGCCTATGGGACACGGCCACGGGACGAAACCTGGCGGTGCTCGGCAGCCATCGCGGCCCCGTCAGCTCGGTGGCCTTCAGCACCGACGGAAAATACCTAATCACCGGGTCGCAGGACCGCACCATCGACGTCTGGCTACCGGCGAAGGGCAAGCTGCTCAAGAGCCTGCGCAAAGAGCTGCCGGCCGGCGTGGTCGCGCTGGCCGTGCGCGATCAGCGGATCGCCGCGGCCTCCTCGGATGGGGTGCTCAGCCTTTGGGAGATCGGCCGCAACCGTCCGCTGAGACAGTCGACTGCCTCCGCAGATGCGCCGAGCGCGCTCGCCGTCGCGCCGGATGGTGGCACCATCGCTTCTGCCTCGCGCGATGGCGTGCTGCGGATTTGGGGTGGCAACACCCTCGAGCGTCGCTGGTCGCTCGCGGGCAGCTCGCGCGAACGCTGGTTCGCCTGCAATGGCGCGCAGACCTGTTGGCGCAACGAGGACGGGAGCCTGCTCGGCAGGGTCAACGGACAAGGCGAAATGGTACCGGTCCCGCCGTCCGACGACGCCCATCGGACCGCTCTCGTGGCCTTCGTCGACCGAAGCAAGCTGGGCGGCGACATCGAGCTCGTAGAGGGCCGAACGGTGTCCATCCCGATCCGCATCGAGAACCGCGGCGCCCACCCGGCCTATTGGGTGAACGTGGCCCAATCGGCGACGCGCACCGCCTCGAGCCGGGTGTCGTTGCTGTCGGTTCCGCCCCCCACGATCGCGGTGCTCGGGCCGGGCGCCCGCGCGGACGTCGTGTGCGAAGTGTCGGCGCTCGGCGAGTACGAGAACCCCCAGCCCCATACCGAAACGTTGCGCTTGGCTATCACCAGCGCCTCGGCCCCGGCCTCGTCGCTCGAGATCCCCGTGTGGATCGATACGCCGCACCTGCAGCTTGGCCACCTGGCACTGCGGCATGGTGCGAGCGAGGCGGTGGTGGCTTCCATGACCGAGGTCGCGATGGCCGGGCTCGCGCCCGTCGTCCTGCAGGCCAGTCTCATCGTGGAAGGCGCGAAGCGCGCCAGCATTCCGCCGGTGTCGATCGAGCAGCCGTTCATCGGACAGGATTTGGCCTTGGCTTTCCCCCTGCCCGAGGGGGTCGATCTCGATCGGCACAGCCGGTTGACCTTCACGCTGCGCAAGAGCACCCACCCGGTTCACGTCTGGACCTTCGCCCACTCGCCGGTTCGCATTCCCCTACCGCTCTGGTCCTGGGGGCTGCTGTTCGTCAGCGCGCTCGGGCTGGGCCTGGTGATCTGGCGTATGCGCCTTTACGCGTATGCCCGGCCCATCGGACGCGCGGGCAAGCGGTTTGCCCGGCTGGGCGTCGTCGTGCTACTCGGGTTGGGCAGCGGGCTGATGGCGCTCTTCCGCCTGCGTGCGACGCTGCGCTCGCTGCGCGCGCGTCTGCAGCGCCGTGGCGTCGCGGCCATATTCTTCCGCTTGGAGTCGGAGACCCAGTGCTCGCACCTCGCGCGCCAGCTGGGGGCCTCCTGGGCACCGCTCGTCGGCGAACAACAGCCTCTGTTCGAGCTGCAGCTCGGCCCGGAGGTGCCCCTCGCCGTCGAGCGTTGCCTGTTGGCTCTCCCGACGGGGGGCGCCACCGCGTCCACCCTGGCCGAGCTGGAGGCCGCAGACGAGGGGGCAGACGGCATCACGGTCGTGCTTTCCGATGTTCCCCGGTCCGAGCTGGCTGGGCATCTGCGCACGCCGCGGCGGCTCGTGGTGTTGAGCAAAGCCGCCATGAACCGGATCCTGCGTGCGCCGCGACCGGCGCTGGCGTTCGCCCAGGCCGTGAGCGAGCAGGTCGATCGGAAGGCGGTTTCCCTGTATCGCTCGGCAGCCTCCGGCGGCCAGCGCCAACCGTTCCATGGCCGCAAGAGCGAGCTGCGCCGTCTGGCGGTCGACCCGCGCAGGAACTACTTGCTCATCGGTCCGAACGGCATCGGCAAGACCAGCTTGCTCTACGAGATCCATCGCCGGTTTCGCGAGCACCCGACCGTCGAGTGCCACTATTTTTCGCTCGCCGATGGCGACCTGACGACCGCGCTGGCCGATGCCCTGGGCATGCCCGGCGAGCGGTTGCTCGACATCGTGCTCGAGCGGCTCGCCGATCCGCCCAAAGGCAAGCGGGTGGTGGTGCTCTGCGATGATGCCGATGCTTGGGCCACCCGGGACGCCACGCATGGCGGCGCGCAGCTCCAGACCCTGGCCCTGTTCAACCGCGAGCACCCTTGCGCTTTCGTGCTGGCGGGATTCCTCGGGCTCCTCCATGCCTCCCGGCCCGTGCGTGGCCGCCAACGCTTCGGCGAGGTCGTCAGACTCGACAGCCTGGATGCCGAGTCGTGCGCGGAGCTGGCCACCCTCCCCATGGCCGCGCTGAATGTGTCTTACGCCAAAGCCAATCTGGTCGAGCACCTCGCGCGGCAGAGCGGAGGAATGCCGAGCCTGCTGGTCGCCATTTGTGACCAGGTGCTCGAAGGTCTGCAGCCCGGCCAGCTGGTCATCGACGGCGCGGACGTGGAGAGAGCCTGCAAGAGCGATGCGGTCGCCCGCGCGATCACCGCGTGGCGACCTCGGTTTGGCCTCCCCGAGCCAGGCTTCGCAACCCTGGACCAGGCCGTCATGCTGTCGGCCATCTTCAAGACACGCTTCACGCTCGAGGAACTGCAGGCGACCCTCGCCGGCCTCGGCGTGCAGACGACGGCAGTCGAGATCCGGCGCTCGGCCGATCGGCTGGTCGCCGCCTGCGTCTTGGAGCACTGGCTCGGGCATTTCCACTTCCGTGTGCCCCTGTTCCAGACCGTCATGCAGGAGGCCACCTTGGCGCGCATGATTGCGCAGTCGAGCCCTGAGGAGCCACCGTGACAGCCGGGCTGTCCTTCGCCCGTCCTATGCGGCCGCGGGACTGACGAAATCGCCCTGATCGCGAGCTTCAGGGCAGCCGCTTGTCGGCGGTATCCCCGCCACTGGCGAGGAACGCCTTCGGGCACCAGGCTACTACCACGCCCAACACGCCCGGAGAGCGTTGATCACGATTACGGCCCGGATTGGAATCCCGGCACAATCATGTGGGCCAGGCGAGCGGGATTCTGGACGCCCTGCTCGGCCATCCAGTCGTTGGATCGAGCGCAAAGGTCCGCTCCGCGCCGTCCGCCAACGATTTCACCCAGCCACCTGCGTCCCGCTTGTGCGAGCAGCATGGCACCCGCGGCCTCGGCGGTTACGACCGCACGATCGAGGGCCGCTACGCCATCGTCGCAACTCGCCCCTGGCGATAACCAGCGGACGCCAGCCTCGATGGCGGCCGCCATCGCCACGCCGGTCTGATGATCAGAGGCCCGCAAGCACCGCACGCTCTGCCGTGCCTGGCGCAGGAGCGCGGGCCGCTCGGATGCGGATGCGCCCTCGGCCCTGGCCAAAGCAATCCGGCCACAGATCGATGCGTGTTCCAGTCGGATCCCTCCGATCCTGAGCATCGCCGAACGCCGCAGTCTCGCGTCCTCCAGGGCGATGACCTGAGCCGCCACCTCGGGTTGTCCAGCGTAAAGCGCTTGCTCGCAACGCGCGAAGAAGTGCGTGAAGTGCTGGACCTGGTACATGTTGCCGGGCCACGGGGCCAGAATCCCGTCGATGTCTTTGCTCGCACGAGGGATGTCGTCTCGGATCATCCAGACGATGGACAGGAAGGTGCGTAGATTCGTCGCCAGGTAGCGGTCACCCGTGCGATCGGCGTCGGCGGTGTAACGATCGAACCGCTCGCATAGCTCGCGGAGACGCCCAGACATGCGCAAAGCGAAACACACGAAGGTGCGCGTGGTGGCCAGTTCCCAACTCACGCCGTGGCAATGACTCAGGAAGTGCTGCTCGACGCCAATGAGGTCGTCGAGGGCCGCCGCCCATTCACCCGAGAAGTAGTGGACCACGCCTTTGCACAATCTGGCCAGGCCCAAGGACCGTGCATCCGCCGAACGACGCGCCAGCACCTCTGCCCGGGAGAGAAGGCGCACGGCAAAGTCCAAATGCGACCCGCCGAGCACGGCCAGCTGCCCCGCCAACACCGAGAGCCCCTGGCCCACGCGACGGATGTCCCCGCTCTTGAGCGCCAGCATGAGATAACGCAACAGAAAATCGTCGGCGCGAAGGATATCGACGACCCCCAGACCGATATTCACCGACCAAAGCACATCGAGCAGCCGCTGCTTCCTGGTGGAGATGCTTGCCGCCGGCTGCTCCACGAAGCTCGTCCCGCGCAGGCGCAGCCAGAGCAGGCGCCATGCGACCGAGGCGAAGGCGCGGCGCGGGCTGGAAGCGAGACGGAGGCCGACCGGCTCGAGCACATCCTTGAGAACCTCGAGCCCTTCCGCGATCTGGCCACCACGGAGAAGTTGCTCGGCCGCGAGATGGTGGAGTTGCAGCGACTCGGCGGCCTCGCTGAGCCCGGCGGCGCGCTGGTAGGCCTCCGCGGCCTGGATGGCGTGTCCGTTGCCTGCTCGGCACTCGCCGAGGGAGCGCAGCAACTCGATCTTCGCCTGGTCGTCCGGCTCCAAGGCGATTGCGGTCTCGTAAAACTCGGCGGCGCGATCGAACGCCAACTTGGTGCGCGCCTCTTGGGCGGCCTCACAGGCGTAGCGCTTGGCTCGCTCGTGGTCTTCCGCAGATAGCCAATAGCGGGCCAACCTGTCGGTTCGTTCGTGTTCCCACTGCTCCACGGCCTGGGCGAGCTGGTAGTGAAGCCTGCGCAAGGTCGCCTCGCCGAGGTGGCGCACGATCGTCTCGCCGATGCGATCATGGTAGCAAACCACGGTATCGGCACCTTGCCGGCCGGCCCGGTTGATCAGCCGCTCCTCGACCAAGGCGGAGATGCCTCGCTCCCAGGCATCGGACCCGAAGGCAATGCCGATGGCGCTGGCGAGCGTCCTCTGGGGCACGGGATCGCCGGCCACGGCGACGATTTCGAGCAAGCGCTGACTCTCCTCGGGCAAGATGCCCACCCGCTGGAGGATCATCCCATCCAGACCGAATTCCTCTTCCTCGGCCTCGGTCGCCAATCCGCCATTGGGCAAGACCTTGCCGAGAAAGTGCCGCACGAGCTCGACGGCGAAAAAGGGATTGCCACTCGCTTCAGCGGCGGCAGTCTCGGCGATGCGTTGCCTGAGCGCGGGCGCGACCACCGCCGAATGAATGAGATCGTCCGCCAAGGTGCGGATGTCGGCATCGGACAAGGGACCGAGGGCGATGAGCTCTACGTCAGGCTGGCCTTCGATCTCGCACAATAGTGATCGGGCGATAGCCGGGCTACTGTCGGAGAGCGGACGGCAATTCAGAATGAGGTGCAAGGCGGGTGCGCCGGGTTGGCGCACCAACGCCCGCAATAGCGCAAAACTGTCGCGATCGGCCCACTGCAGATCATCGATGAAGATGACCAGCGGGTGAAGCCGCGCCGTGCGCACCAACAGATCGCAGAAGGCCACGAAAGCTTGGTTGCGGAGCTCCTTGGCGTCACGTAGGGCTGGTACGGCGTAGCGTTCATCCGCGATGAGCTTGAGCCCCCGCAAGACTGGGAATATCTCGGCCAGATGCCGAATACCGTCTGGCAACACGTAGGCCTGATCGTCGTCGGTGAGCTTGGTCAGGTGCTCGGTCAGAGCGTCGACGACGCCGTCGAACGCTTTGAACGGCAATGCCTCACGCTCGTGACAACGCCCGCGCAAGACCAGCGGAACCGAGGACGCGGGCGTCGCCTGCAGCAGCCGCTCGAGGAAAGTCTGGACCAGACTGGTCTTTCCGATCCCGGAAATCCCCTTCACCAACGTGACCGCCAGGCGGCCTGTGGACATTCGCGCGTAGGCGCGCCCCAGGAGCTGCAGCTCCGCTTCCCGGCCCAGTACGATCTTCACGGGCGTTCCGGCTGCGGGACAAGAGCCGGTTGGGACCGGCGCGGCGTCGCGGGGGAGCGCGCCAACGCATGCGAGGATTTCCGGGCCGGCTGGGCGTTGGGCCTCGTCGCGCTGGATGAGCTGCATGCAAAGATCGCTCATTGGGTGGTCGGCAAGACGGTTGATTTCGAGAGGATGGGGCGGGTCCTCGGTCTGCTTCTTCAGCAAGACCTCGAGCGTCGCGCCTTCGAAGGGGCAGTGGCCGGTCAGCGTCTCGTAGATCATCGCGCCCACCGCGTACCAGTCCGCAGAAGGCCGGCACGGTTTCTCCATCGCCTGCTCGGGCGCCATGTACGCTGGGGTTCCCGATATGCCATCACCGGAGAGGCTGGCGCTGTTCGCCCGCTTCGCCAGTCCGAAGTCCAGGATCACGACTCGGCCGTCCCGCGTCACCAGCACGTTGGAGGGCTTCAGGTCGCGGTGAATGCAGCCGGCTTGGTGGATGGCGTGCACCCCGGCGCACAACTGCTGGACCGCGTTGGCCAAGCGCTCACGCTCCGGCCGCGAAGCCGGTTGCATCAGGTAGCGGTCGAAGGGCACCCCGGCGACGTATTCCATCGTGAAAAACCACAGCGTGTCCTCTGCAACGAGCTCATGCAGCGTCACCAGGTTCTCGTGCCGGAGATCTGCCATCGACCGAAACTCGCGCTTGAATCGGTAGAGATCGATGCCACTCGAGAAGTCGAGGGCCTTGAGGGCAACCTTGGCATCGAGCTGCGTGTCGTACACGAGGTACACGCTGCCCATCCCTCCGGTGCCGAGGAGGCGAATGGGTTTGAATCTCGACGTCCCTGTGAAGAGCATGGCTGGCTGGCAGTGCGGACGCGCTGAGAGCGATTGGTACGGTAGCACGGAACCTCCCCACCAAGGTGAACGAGGTCAGAGATCGGCTGGCCAGCGGCAAAGTCCGCTACCGTGCGGTGCTCGAAGGCGGCGACCACCACGAACCGCCGCCGGTTTGTGAATCGGTCGAGTGGTAGGTGGGGCCTTTCCTCCCGGCTGTCGCGTGCCGAGATCAGCGTAGGATCTGCGAGTTGATGATGTCCGCAGGAGCCTTGGCGATGACGTAAAAACCGGGAAGGCCTGGGGTCTCGAATGTTCCACGGGGGTTATTACGGGTGATCGAGTCCTTGATCGTGATTGAGCCGGTTTGGTTGTTGCTGACGAAGAATATCGCGCTACCGCCTTCGTTGGCCACGTTGTTCTCGATCAGGCTACTTGTGACGTTGAGTACGATCTCGTTACCGTCATTGTAGATGGCGCCGCCGTTGCCGCCCTGGCCACTGTTTGCACCGTGTCCGACCGCAGTATTCTCCGAGAGCAGGGAGTTCAGGATGTTCCACGAAACCCCAATACTGCTCAGCGCCCCGCCGTTGGCGCAGGAGTTGCCAAAACCGGGTTTGCCGCCAAACGTACTGTTGACGACCCAGACGGGCCGCGCCGGGCCGGCGCCCGCAGCCACCAGATAATCTAACTTGCGGATCGCGCCGCCTCCGACGTCGGATCCGAGGTCGTCACACACGTTGTTGAAGAAGCGCGAATTCACGACCTTCAGGCTGCCTCCCTGCGCGTGAATCGCACCGCCACCACCATCGTTGTTCGTCCCCTCGCCAATGCCCTTGGCACTGCCGTCGGTGAACGTGATGTTCTGGACGACCAATCCGACGCCCGGGTTGGTGTTGCAGTCGCCCGGACCCGGCGGGTAAACCTGCGCCTTGTCGCAGGTTGCCATGTAGAGAATTCGGGTCGTGCCCCCACCGCTCAGCGTCACCTTGTTTCCGCCATCGATGACGAGCTTGGTCCCCTTATCGTTGAAGACCTTCGCAGTCGAGGTGAGAACAATCGTGACCGGGTCAGGCCCACAGTTGAACGTGATGATGCCGCCCTTGGCGACCGCATTCACGAACGCGTCGCCCGTGCAGCTCGCAGGGGTGCCGGTTCCGATCACGGTCGTGGGCGATGAGACGTCCTCGGCCCGGCCCGCTGCAGGAATGGTCGCATGTCCGTCAGGGTAGCCGGCGGGCGGTCCATCCAGCGGATTTGTCGGTGGCGTAGCGGTGTTGCCGCTGTCGGTCGACAAGCTCGCGCCGTCACCGGTCGGCCCATCATTGGAAGGCGACCTTCCGTGACCGCTGCACGCGCTCGCGCTCACGAACGCGATCAATGCAGCACCCGCGACCGCGGTAGGGTTCGAGACCATCTCCTTCAGGGTACCA
>JADGRD010000347.1 GCA_017881285.1 Pseudomonadota bacterium
CACGCCCGAGCAGGCGCGCAGCACGGGCTCGACCGCGGTGACCAGGCCGCTCGCCGGGTGCAGGATCTGGATGCTGCCGTCCTTGGCGCGGTGGTGGATATAGGGCTCGCGGTTGGCGAGCACGATGACCTTCTCGCCGGGGAAATGCCGGACCAGCGTTTGCTTCAGGCGCTGCGGGCTCCAGGCGCCGCCTTGCCCGTCCTGCTCGCGCTCGGCGGCGATGCGCTCGACCAGCTCGCGCACGTCGTGAATGATGGGCAGGAATTCCTTGCGCCGCGATTCGCCCTGGATGAAGCGCAGCAATTCCTTGCGGAATCCGCGCCACGACAGGCGCGCCGCCACGATGGTGATGACCGAGGCGCCCAGGGCAAAAAGCCCGAAGGCGACGAAGAGGAAGCTGCGGGTCTTGGCCTCGCGCCGCTCGACGAACGAAAGGTCGTGGACCAGAACCAGAAGACCGGGCGGCTGCCCGGGCACGGCCAGCGGCACCACGCTGACGTGGACGTTGCCGCCGGGCACATTCCACACGGCCCCCCATACCGGGGATGATCCGGCCGAGGGAGTGGTCCAGGCACTGGATTCGCCCATGCGCTTGACGATGGCCGGGCAGGTGAGCTGCGCCGGCAGAAGTGGCGTGCGCGCTACCATCTGCCCCCCCTCCGTGCACGCGGCCGCGGCCATGATGCGCTCGTTGCGCGCGAGGTTGGCCAGGATGGAGGCGAGGGCCTCGGCCTGGCCCGGCGTCCAGTTGGCGAGCAAGACCTGGCGCGCACCATTCGCGACGCGGCCGCTCCGCTCGACGACGTCCTCCTCGAACCAGTGCCGCGTCGTGCGCTCGACGACGGCCGCCGCCACCCACGCCAGGAGGGCGCCGGCGGCCAGCAGAACGACCAGGAAGCGCGCGACTCGTTTCATCGTTATCTCCACTTCGATGTATGCCAGCCCCTGGCAGGCGGCGGAGCACACGCGTCAGCGAGGAGCGTCCATGCTACGCGGGCTTGGCAGCGCGTTCAAGGACATGCGACGGCAGCGGTCTCCTCGGTCCCCGTGGTATTCTTGCGGGAAGCGCCATCCGGCGGAAGGACCCACGGCCAGCATGACCAAGCGAAGCGGCAGCGCCAGCGATCCCCTCTGGTACAAGGACGCCGTCATCTACGAGTTGCACGTCAAGGCCTTCTTCGACGGCAACAACGATGGCATCGGGGACTTCGCGGGGTTGCACCAGAAGCTCGACTATCTGCAAGATCTCGGCGTCACCTGCCTGTGGCTGCTGCCTTTCTTCCCCTCCCCCCTACGCGACGACGGCTATGACATCTCGGACTACTGCAACGTCCATCCCCAGTACGGCACGATGGAGGAGTTTCAGGACTTCCTGGCCGCAGCGCACGCGCGTTCTATGCAGGTCATGATCGAGCTGGTCGTCAATCACACCTCGGACCAGCACCCGTGGTTCCAGGCCGCGCGGCAGGCGCCGTCCGGTTCGAAGGAGCGCGATTACTACGTCTGGAGCGACACCGATCAGAAGTACAAGGACGCGCGCATCATCTTCACCGACACCGAGAAGTCGAACTGGACCTGGGATCCGGTGGCCCAGGCGTACTTCTGGCACCGCTTCTTCTCGCACCAGCCGGACCTCAACTACGACAACCCCGAGGTTGTGCGTGAGATGGTCGACTGCATGCGCTTCTGGCTGGACCTGGGCGTGGATGCGCTTCGTCTCGACGCGATTCCCTACCTGGTCGAGCGCGACGGCACGAGCTGCGAGAACCTGAGCGAGACGCACACCATCATCAGGTTGCTACGCCAGGAGATGGACGCCAGCTACAGCAACCGCATGATCCTGGCCGAGGCCAACCAGTGGCCGAGCGACGTGCTGCCCTACTTTGGCGCGGGCGACGAATGCCACATGGCCTTCCACTTTCCTCTCATGCCCCGGCTGTTCATGGGGCTGCGGCTGGAAGACCGCCACCCCGTGGTCGAGATCATGGGGCAGACCCCCGACATTCCCGAGAGCTGCCAGTGGGGCCTTTTCCTGCGCAATCACGACGAGCTGACGCTCGAAATGGTGACCAAGGAAGAGCGCGACTACATGTACCTGGCGTACAGCAACGATCCGCAGATGCGTATCAACGTCGGCATCCGCCGCCGGCTGGCGCCCCTGCTCGACAACAACCGTCGCCGGCTGGAGCTGATGAACAGCATCCTGCTGTCCTTTCCCGGCACGCCCATCATCTACTACGGGGACGAGATCGGGATGGGCGACAACGTCTACCTGGGCGACCGCAACGGCGTGCGCACGCCCATGCAATGGACCAGCGACCGCAACGCGGGTTTCTCGCGGGCCACGCCCGGCAAGCTCTACAGCCCCGTGGTCATGGATCCGGTCTACGGCTACGAATCGATCAACGTGGAGGCGCAACAGAGCGAGTCGGCCTCCTTGCTCAACTGGACGCGCAACATGATCGCCCTGCGCAAGCTGTTTCGCGTCTTCGGCCGCGGGACGATCGAGTTCCTACGCCCGACCAACCGGAAGATCCTGGCCTACCTGCGCACCTTCGACGGCGAGAAGGTCCTCTGCGTGGCCAATCTCTCCCGCTTCGCCCAGCCCACCGAGCTGGACCTGTCGCGCTTCGAGGGCCTGGTCCCGGTCGAGATGCTGGGCTACGTCGAGTTTGCCAAGATCCGCAAGGCGCCCTACGCGCTGACTCTGGCGCCCTATGGGCATTTCTGGTTCGAGCTGCAGGCCACCGCCCAGACGGGAGGCATCAGCGAGGAGCCCGCGAGCGAGGAGCCCGCCCTCGACTTTTCGAGCTGGTCCGACCTCATGGGCGGGCCGGCCCGGCCGCAGCTCGAGCACGTGCTGCCGCAGTTCCTCGTCCGCCAGCGCTGGTTCGGCGGCAAGGCCCGCCACATCGATCACGTCACCATCCGCGACCTGGCCGTGGTGCCGGATCTCGACGTGGCCCTACTCATCATCGACGTCCGCTACTTCGAAGGCGCCGACGAGGCCTACTTCCTCCCGCTCATCCGGCTGCCCGTCGAGCTGGCGCCGGCGTGCCTCGAGCGCTACCCGCAGTCCGGCGTGGCGAAATGCCGGGGCGGCAGGGGCGAGATCGTCGACGCCACGGTGGACGAGGGGCTGTGCCAGTGGCTGCTGCAGGTGGTGGGGCAGGGGTTGCGCGTGCCCTTCGTCGCCGGAACCCTCATCGGCACGGCGGGGCAGTCGTTCGCGGCCCTGCGCGGCGACGAGAGCGAGCCCCTCGCCACCGAGCGCAGCTCGGCCGAGCAGAGCAACACCTCGGTGCGTTTCGGCGAGAAGATCATCATGAAGGTCTTCCGCCGCCTCGAGCCCGGGCCCAACCCGGACTGCGAGGTCACGCAATACATGAGTGACGAACGGCGGAACGCGCACGTGCCGACCTTCGTGGGCTCGCTGCGCTACGCGCCCCGCGAGGGCGAGGACATCACGCTCGGCATGTTCCAGAACCTGGTCGACAACCAAGGCGACGGTTGGTCGTGGACGCTGGAAGAGCTGGGTCGTTACTACGAGCACCAGGCCACGCAGCCCTTCGCGCAGGGCCTGCGCGCGCTGCTGCGCCGGCCCGTGCTGTCCTCGCTGGGCGATTTCCTGTCGAGCGAGGCGATGGACGTGGTGGGGCTCTACGCCAAGGCCGCGGCCACGCTGGCCCGCCGCACCGCCGAGCTGCACATCGATCTCGCGGCCGGCTCCGCGGAGAGCGGCTTTGCGCCGGGCGCCATGTCGCGCAGCGATCTCGGCGCGCTCTCGCAGCAGTTGCGCGAGCACGCCGGGCAAGTCTTCGACGCGCTCAAGATGAGCATCGCGCGCTTCCCTGACGAGGTGGTCGAGCATGCCGCCCTGGTGCTGGGCCGCCGGCGCGAGATCGCCGACCGTTTTCGCGGCCTGGAGGACCTCGACATCTCCTTGAAGGTCACGCGTATCCACGGCGACTACCATCTCGGCCAGGTCCTGCGGGTCATGGACGACTTCGTGATCCTCGATTTCGAGGGCGAGCCGGCCCGGCCCCTCGCCGAGCGCCGCGTGCCCAAGTCGCCGCTGCGGGACGTGGCCGGCATGCTGCGCTCGTTCAGCTACGCCGCCCAGGTCGGCTACCAGGCTTACGTGGCCCGCCACCCGCGCGACGCGGCCCCGCTCGAGCCGTGGGCAAAGCTGTGGGAGAACTGCGTGTCGGCCGCGTTTGTCGCCACCTACCGCGAGGCGGTCGCCAGCACCGACCTGATTCCCCCTGGCAACGCCGAGCTCGGCCTCCTGCTCGACGCCTTCCTGCTCGACAAGGCGCTCTACGAGCTCAACTACGAGCTCAACCACCGGCCCACCTGGACGCGCATTCCCCTGCTCGGCATCCTGGCGCTCTGCCGCGAGCTGCCGGGCTAGCCCAAGGCGACGACCCGCGCGCGGAAACCATGCCTGACCAGAATCCACTGCCCCCCGACATCGCCGAGTCGCTGCGCCAGCACGGCGGCGCCGAGATCGTGGTCGGCTTGCCGAGCTACAACAACGCCGCCACCATCGTCGGGGTGGCCGAGTCGATCCGGCGGGGGTTGCACGAGGCCTTCCCGGACAAGCGGGCCATCCTCGTCAACACCGACTCCGGCTCGACGGACGGAACCGCCCAGCAGCTCGCCGCCTCGCCGGATGGCGACTCCGCGCCTCTGGTGCAGGCGATCCTGCCCGCCCAGGATCTCGACATGCCCTACCACGGGATTCCGGGCAAGGGCGACGGGCTGCGGCTGACCCTGCGTATCGCGCGGCACATCGGCGCGCGCGCTTGTCTGATGTTCAGCCCCGACCTCACCGCCGTGCCGCCGGACTGGATCCGCCAGCTCGGCGCTCCGGTCCTGGAACAGGGCTTCGACCTCGTCGTCCCGCTCTACGCCCGCCACCGGCTCGACCGGACGATCAACAGCGGCATCGTGCGGCCGCTCGTCCGCTCGCTCTACGGCCGGCAGGTCGAGCAGCCCATGGGCGGCGAGTACGCATGTTCAGGGGCGCTGGTCGAGCGCTGTCTCGCGCAGAGCATC
>JADGRD010000348.1 GCA_017881285.1 Pseudomonadota bacterium
TTCGACTCATCGGCGCGGTCGAGCAGGCCGACCAGCTTGTCCACCAGCTTGTCCTTGGCGCCGAAGGTTTCGTTGACGATTGCGAGGGGTGATTTCTGCGACATGGTCGGTCTCCATCTTTCCGAGCAAGAGAGCTGGGATGGTTCTTCCTGGCTCTCGTCGGGAGGGGGCTTCTCTTACCTCAAAACCGGCAACGCCGCCAGAGTCTCATGCGTCGCTGACACAAAAGAATCGACCTCCGTGTCCTGGTGCGCCAGCGAAATGAAGGCGGCTTCGAGCTGAGCCGGCGGCAAATAGAAGCCGCGGTCCAGCATTCCGTGAAAAAAGTCCGCGTAGACCCTGGAGTCGGCCCGCTTGGCCGAGGCGAAATCCGTGACTGGCCCGGCGCAAAAGAAGATTGTGAAAGTCGAGCCCACGCGCTGGATGCAGGCCGGCACCCCCGTCTCGGCGATGGCGGCCTTGACCCCAGCTGCAAGCCGCGCCCCTAGCGATTCCAACCGTTTGTAACTATTAGCATCAATCTGGCCGAGGACGGCCAGGCCGGCCGCCATGGCGAGCGGATTTCCCGACAGCGTGCCGGCTTGGTAGACCGGGCCTTCGGGGGCCACCACCTTCATTATATCCGCGCGGCCACCGTAGACTCCGAGGGGCAATCCACCGCCGACGATCTTGCCTAGGCATGTCATATCGGGCCGGATTCCGAAAAGCCCTTGCGCGCCACCCGGGCCCGCCCGGAATCCCGAGATCACCTCGTCGAAGATAAGAACCGCACCTTCTCGGTCGCACATTCGGCGCAACGCGGCGAGATAACCGGGCTTGGGTGGCACGAGGCCCATGTTGCCCGGTATCGGCTCGATGATGAGGGCCGCGACCTGCCCCTGGTTCGCGGCAAAGGCCGCGGCCATGGCCGCCTCGTCGTTGAAGGGGACGATGATGGTGTCCGCCACCGCCGCCGCCGTCACCCCGGCGGAGCCCGGAATGCCCAGGGTCGCCGCCCCCGAGCCCGCCGCCGCCAGGAGCATGTCGGCATGGCCGTGGTAACCGCCGTCGATCTTGATGAGCTTGCTCCGGCCGGTAGCGCCACGCGCCACGCGCAGCGCCGACATGGTCGCCTCGGTTCCGGACGACACGAAGCGCAGGCGCTCCATCGAAGGGAAGGCCGCGCGGATGGCCTCGCCGAGCTCGACCTCGCGCTCGGTGGATGCGCCGAACGTCGTCCCTGCCGCCGCCGCCTTGGCGATCGCCGCCACGACAGCCGGGTGGCTGTGTCCGAGGATGAGTGGCCCCCAGGAACCCAGGAAATCCGTGTACCGATTGCCATCGGCGTCCCAGACGCAGGCGCCCTCGCCGCGCGCCAGGAAGACCGGTGTTCCGCCCACCGCCTTGAAGGCCCGTACCGGCGAATTCACGCCGCCCGGAAACAGCCCGCGCGCGCGCTCGAAAAGCTCTAGGGATTTCTCGTGGTTCATGATGGCCATCCCGGCCTAGTTCTTGTCGCCACCACTCTCGTCGTCGGGCACCTCGTCGTCGCCGGGGTCTGGCTCTGTGTCCTCGTCTGCCTCTGTGTCCTCGTTCTCTTCACCCAGATCTTCCTCCACCAACGGTTGCTCCTCGGCGCGCGCCGCGGCCACCTCGGGCGAAACCTCGTGCTCGCCCTCTTCCTTTTCGGCCATGCGCTCCATGGCGGCCACGGACTCGTCCTCCTCCAGTCGGATCAAGCGCACGCCCTGCGTGTTCCGCCCGATGGTGGGGATGCCGTCGATGGGCATGCGGATGAGCTTGCCGCTGCTGGTGATGAGCATCAGGTCTTCGTCGTCGGTGACCAGGCGCAGGCCCACCACCTTGCCGTTGCGCTCGGTGGTCTTGATGGTGATGACGCCCTTGCCGCCGCGGTTCTTGGTCGGATAGTCGGTCGAGACCGTGCGCTTGCCGAAGCCGCGCGTGCACACGGTGAGCAGGGTGGCGGGCACCTCGCGGGGCACCGCGGCCATGCCGATGACGAAGTCGTCGTGGTCGCGCAGCCGGATACCGCGCACGCCACGCGCCGCGCGCCCCATCGGGCGGACGTGTTCCTCGCGGAAGCGGATGGCCCAGCCGTTGCGCGTCCCCAGCATCAGATCGGACGCTCCCTCGGTGATGCGCAGGCCGACCAAGTCGTCGTCCTCTTGAATGGAGAGCGCGATGATGCCCGAGGCGCGGATGCTCTGGAAGGCTTGCAGCGACGTCTTCTTGATCAGGCCGCGCTTGGTGGCCATGACCACGAACGCGCCTTCCGAGAATTCGCGCACTGGCTGCAGGGCTACGACCCGTTCGCCGTCCTGGAGCGGAATCAGGTTGACGAAGGCCTTGCCCTTGGCGGTGCGGCTGGCCTGCGGGATCTCCCAGATCTTCTTGGCGTAGACGCGGCCCTTGTTGGTGAACATCAGCATGGTGTCGTGGGTCGAGGCTACGAAGAGCTGCGCGACGAAGTCTTCCTCGTGCGTCGACGCGCCGGTGATGCCGCGCCCGCCGCGGCGCTGCGGCTTGTACAGGACTTTCGGATTCCGTTTCACATAGCCGCCATGCGTGACGGTGACGACCATCTCTTCCTCGGCGATCATGTCCTCGATGTCGATATCCACGTCGATATCGAGGATCTCCGTGCGGCGCGCGTCCCCATAGAGCTGCTTCTGTTCCTCCAGCTCGGCGACGATGACCGAGACCAGGACCGTGTCGCTGGCCAGAATCTCCTCCAGCCGGGCGATGAGCGCCGCGGTCTCGCGCATCTCGGCCTCCAGCTTGTCGCGCTCGAGCCCGGTGAGCTTCGACAGGCGCATGTTGAGGATCTCCTGCGCCTGGATGGGCGACAGGTCGAAGCTTTCCATCAACCCGGTCTTGGCGGTTTCCGTGTCTTTCGACGACCGGATGAGGTCGACGACCGCGTCGATGTTGTCGATCGCGATCTTGAGGCCCTCCAAGATGTGCATGTGGGCCTTGGCCTTGTCCAGGTCGAACTGCGTCCGGCGCGTGACCACGTCGCGACGGTGCTGGATGAAGTGCTGCAAGGCGTGCTTGAGCGACAGGGTCTGCGGCCGGCTGTCGACGATGGCCAGCATGTTGATGCCGAACGACTCCTGCAGCGGCGTCATCTTCCACAGGTTGTTCTGCACGACCTCGGGGACGGCGTCCTTCTTGAGGTCGATGACCACGCGCATGCCTTCGCGGTCGGATTCGTCGCGCACGTCGGAGATGCCGTCGATCTTCTTCTCGCGCACCAGCTCGGCGATCTTTTCGATCAGCCTGGCCTTGTTGACCTGGTACGGGATTTCGTTGGCCACGATGGACTTGCGTCCGCTCTTGGGATTCTCCTCGATGATGGTCCGCGCCCGCATGAGCAGGCTGCCCCGGCCCGATCGGTATGCCTCGCGGATGCCGCCGCGGCCGCAGATGAAGCCGCCCGTCGGGAAATCGGGTCCGGGAACGAGCTCGAGCAGTTCGTCGACGCTGATCTCGGGGCGCCGGATGACGGCGATGGTGGCGTCGATAATCTCGCCCAAGTTGTGCGGTGGAATGTTGGTGGCCATGCCGACCGCGATGCCGGCCGCGCCGTTGATGAGGAGGTTGGGCAGGCGCGTGGGCAGGACCGTGGGCTCGGTCTCCTTGTCGTCGTAGTTGGGCTGGAAATCGACCGTCTCCTTGTCGATGTCCGACAGCAGCTCCTGGCCGATCTTCTTCATCCGGCATTCGGTGTAGCGGTAGGCCGCCGCCGGATCGCCGTCGATGGAACCGAAGTTTCCCTGCCCGTCGATGAGCGGGTAGCGCATGGAAAAGTCCTGCGCCAGGCGGACCAGGGCGTCGTAGCAGGCGCTGTCGCCGTGGGGGTGGTACTTGCCGAGCACCTCGCCGACCACGCGGGCGCACTTGATGTACGGCCGGTTCCATACGTTGTTCATCTGGTGCTGGCCGAAGAGGATGCGGCGGTGAACTGGCTTGAGGCCGTCGCGCACGTCGGGAAGCGCGCGCGAGACGATGACGCTCATGGCGTAGTCCATGAACGACGACTTCATCTCCTCCTCGATGGACACCGGGATGCGGATGCCCGCGGTGGGGGGCGGCCCCGACGGTGGCGTGGCGGGAGGTTGGGGTGGTGGCGATTGGCCGTCTACTGTGTCCATTGGGTGTCCATGCGGTGGCCGCGAAACTTATCAAGGAGCGCGGTTCAAGTCACGGCCCGCGCGTCTCACCGACGGGAACTTCGCGGGTCGCGCGCGCCGATCGCGCGAAATCCAACCCAGCGCGAAGATCTTGGGCTCGCGCGATGGTGTGCTTCGCTACATTTGTGACAGAAACTTCCGGAATCTTCGCCTCGATCGCGCGAGCGGTCAGGTTGGGTCTGCCGACGGTGCCTACATTTCCGTCCAAAAATCGGCCGAATCGTCCCGGGAAAGGGCCCTCCGAGATCTTTTTTCTTGCGTCTTTTCGAGGTGGTCCCAAAATGTTCCGGCTGCTGCAATGCGCTTGCATTGCGGACCAACATTGGGTTTCGACGGAGGCTAATTCATGACGTGTTCTAAAAACTTCGGACGGTTGCTCCAGGTTACTTGCCTGGGGCTCATTGGAACGCTGGCGGTAGTCGGCTGTGGCGGGAGTGAGACCACCAATCGCGACGGTGGCCGAGATGTCATCGGCGGCGAAGTAGGCGTGGGCCTTGCCGCTCTCAACGTTGACAGGCCCACCGTGAACCTTGGCAATCTCGATGTGAACGTCGCCGGGGTGACCACCGTCAACGTCACCAACAATGGCAAGGCCGTCTCGGGCAGCGTGACCGTCACCACCACCAGCCCGGGCCTGAGCGCCGTTGGCTGCGGCAGCGCTCTGGCCGTGGGTGCGTCGTGCGCGATCACCATCACCGTGACCCCGACGATACCGGGCGCCTTCAGCGGCACGGTTTCGATTGCCGCGAATCCGGGCGCCTACCCCACGCCGCTGACGGTCTCCGTGCTCGCCACGGTTTCCAGCGTGGGTGTCTTCGCGGTCGCCGCGACGGCCATCGACCTCGGCCACGTCGCCGTGGGCGT
>JADGRD010000349.1 GCA_017881285.1 Pseudomonadota bacterium
ACGCACCGAAACTGCATTCACCGGAGCACGAACCCGTATTGTCCAAAAATTCGAGCGAGGCTATGCCACAGGATGACCAACACCGGTCGCGGTGGGCGGCGTCTTTGCTGATCACACCCGCAAGTCAACCGAGTATCATCGAAGGAAATGCCTGATGCCTGCCCCCGCGTCCAATCTCAATCCTTTCGCCCGCAAAGCGCCGCCGCGCGGCCTCCTCCGCTGGCTTCCCGGCCTGAGGCTGTGGCGCACTTACCAACGCTCGTGGCTGGCCAAAGACGCGGTGGCCGGTCTGGCGCTGACGGCGGTGCTGGTGCCCGTCGGCATGGGGTATTCCGAAGCCGCCGGGCTGCCCGCCCTATACGGCCTTTACGCCACGATCGTCCCGCTTCTTGCCTACGCCCTCTTCGGACCGAGCCGCATCCTGGTGCTGGGACCGGATTCGGCGCTCGCCGGCCTTATCGCGGCTGCGGTGCTGCCATTGGCCGGCGGCAATGCGGAGCGAGCGGTGGCACTGGCAGGCATGATGGCCGTGCTTTCGGGGGGATTGTGCATCGTGGCCGGTCTGGCCCGGTTTGGCTTCATCACCGAGCTGCTCTCGAAGCCGATTCGCTATGGCTACCTTAACGGGATCGCCCTCACGGTCCTGATCGGTCAGTTGCCCAAAGTCTTGGGCTTTTCCGTCCATGGCGAGAGCCTGCTGGCAAGAGCGCACGGCCTCGTCCAAGGCATTCTGCAGAGCCAGACCAACCTGGTGACTTGCGCGATCGGTGGATCCTGCCTGTTCGTGATCCTCGCGTTCAAGCGTTGGGCTCCTAAAGTTCCCGGAGTGTTGATTGCCGTGATCGGCGCCACCATTGTCGTCGGGCAGTTCGACCTGGCCGGGCAAGCGGGAGTCTCCGCGGTCGGACCCCTGCCGCAAGGCCTGCCCGCCTTCCGAGTTCCCGCGGTTTCCCTCAGCGAGTTGAGCAGCCTTCTGGCTGCGGCCGTCGCCATTGCCCTGATGTCCTTCGCCGAAACCAGCGTGCTCGCCCGCACGTTTGCCCTCCGTGTCGGCGAGGAAACCGATGACAACCAGGAACTGATCGCGCTTGGGGCGGCCAACTTGGCGGCTGGCTTTTTCCAAGGCTTCCCCGTGAGCAGTAGTGCGTCTCGCACCCCGGTGGCTGAATCGGCTGGAGCGAGGACGCAGATAACAGGAGTGGTGGGCGCGGTGTGCATTGGACTGCTGTTGCTCTTTGCGCCCGCCTTGCTG
Organism: Pseudomonadota bacterium; assembly: GCA_017881285.1. Lineage (GTDB taxonomy): Bacteria > Myxococcota_A > Polyangia > Fen-1088 > Fen-1088 > Fen-1118. Next base: position 1,253 of record JADGRD010000349.1, read on the forward strand.
CGCAACCTGCCCCATGCCGCCCTCGCCGCGGTGGTGATCTCGGCGTGCCTTGCCCTGGTCGAAGTGCCCGGAGTGACGCGGCTGTATCGCCTTCGGCGGGGGGAGTTTGTGTTATCCATCGTGTGCTTTCTCGGTGTGGCTTTGCTGGGAGTCGTGACGGGGATTTTCATTTCCATCGGCCTGGCGCTGCTGGCCTTCATCTGGCGGGCGTGGCGACCCTACGCCGCCGTGCTGGGCCGTGTCGACGGCGTGAGCGGCTGGCACGACCTTTCCCGCCATCCCGAAGCCCGCCGCATCCCGGGCCTACTGCTGTTCCGTTGGGACGCCCCGTTGTTCTTTGCCAACGCGCAGGCGTTCCACGAACAGGTGCGGCGGGCGGTGGCCGCCGCGCCGACGCGGACCCACTGGGTCGTCGTCGCGGCGGAACCGGTCACCGACGTGGACATCACCGCCGCCGACGCGCTGCTCGCCCTGGACGCGGAGTTGCATCAGGCCGGCATGGACCTGTTCTTCGCGGAAATGAAGGGGCCAGTGAAGGACCGCCTGAAGCACTATGGCCTGTTCGCCCGGCTCGGCGCCGAGAACTTCTTCCCCACGATCGAGCAGGCCGTTGACCGGTATCTGGCGACGCACCCGGTCGAATGGCGTGATGGAGATGAGACAAAAGGCTCCCGCTGAATGAGGCCCAGGCAGCAGCCCGTCCTCGATCCGGGGGAAGAGCGCTTGTCGAAATGGCTGAAACCGCGTTACAAACTGTCGTGCCGCCGGAGGAAACAGTACGCGGGAAGGCGCTTGACCGTTTGCGCCCCCGTGGGCGGCCAGGTCCTGCAACTGAAAGTCCATCTCGGGGAATTTGCTCCGGTCGCTCCCCAGGCCTCCGGCCAGCCACCCTTGATCCTCCTGGGCAGCGTTACCCCCCTGCATGTGCGTGTGGACGTGGACGAAAACGACGCCTCACGCGTGCGCCCCGCAGCGTCCGCCACGGCCTACTTGCGCGGAAACAGGCAAGTCAACACGCCCTTGAAATTCGTCCGCTTCGAGCCTTACGTCGTGCCGAAGAAGTCTCTCACAGGCGACACCACCGAGCGCGTCGACACCCGGGTCCTCCAAGTCATCTACAGCTTCGACCGGAACAACCTTCCCATCTTCGTCGGTCAGCAGATGGACGTTTTCATCGAGGCCGCGCCTCAGCCAGTCCCGGCCAGCACGAACCCACCGCCCCACTCGTAAAGTCGGCAACTGCGCCTCTGAGGCATGCAGTTGCTTTTAGAGTGAACCTCCTCGCCGATCTCCGATTACTGATTACTGATCACTGACCGCCGCCCCCTGTCCCCTCGCCCCCGGAGCCTCTAGCTCTGGCCGGGCAGGCCCACCGCGCAACCCGCCCTCGCCCGCCAACGACCCTGCGTTTGGCGAACACCGCCAAAAACCCGGCAAACATTGCCCGTTGACGCCCTCCGCCAGGTCTCGCAGGATGGGGCCGCAACGAATGAGAGCGAAAAGCAATTCCCCTTCACCCGCGCAGCGTCAAGTACAAGCCGGCGCGCGAAAAACCAAATTCAGTTGATGCAGGCACCATCAAGGGACTCAATCGAAGGGATGACACGCCCACCGGCGGCCTCTCCGCGATAGGCCGGTCACTCCAGTCGGGAGCACGATGAACACCACGGTGCAGAAGATCGTCTTCGGTGCGACCAGCCGCGTCACCGAGATTTCTCCGGTGCATGGAGCGCGGTTGCTGGATGCGACATTTCTCGGCATCGGTGGGAGTGCGATCTTCGCCGCGCTGTCCGAACGGCGCAATCGGAAGGTCATGGCGCGAGTGAAGGCATTCCGGCGCTTTCTGGTCGTCTCGGACATCCACCTCGGAGACGCCCTGCTGGCCCAGTCCACGCTTATCGCCATCCGTGACTTCTTCCCCGAAGCCGAGATCGACTATGTGATCAACCGGATGGTCGCTCCGATCATCGAGGGCAATCCTGATGCCACGAGGATCATCCCGCTCTTTGCGAACGCGCAATTCCCATCGTCCACCGAGATTCAGGCACTTCGGGAAATCGTTCGCCAGGGACAGTATGACCTGATCATCATGCTGTGCCCGTTCATTCGACATGGGGAGGTGGCGGACGCCAGTCAGCCGCTCGTGGGACTGCTGTCCCATGGTGCCACCATCCTGCGCAACGAGAGCTATCCGGCGGTCATCAATCACTTCAGTTACCAGGAGTATCTCTTTGTTCGGGGCGTCCTGGCGATGGCGGCCAAGCCGGTCCGCCGGGATGCGTTCAAGGGCATCGGGACGATGTGCACTGACGAGGTGATCGAACAGGCCGCGACCTTCTACCAGGACGCCGGTGCGACGCCTCGCGCGCCGGTGGTCATGTACAATCCGGACAGTGCCAGCAAGTACAACCTGATGCCGCTGGTGAATCAGGTGCCACTGCTCGAGCAACTCGCCAGAAGGACGAGGGCCGATACCACCATCCTGTTGGGGGAAGGGCACACCGCGGCCGGCATCGGGAACACCCTCCGCGATGCCCTGCCGACCGCGCTCCGTTCCAAGGTCCACATCATTCCCAGGACCACGAGCCTGGCGACGTACTCGGCGCTGATTGACCTGGCCGACATCTTTGTCACCGGCGACACCGGTCCGTTGCACCTCGCGGCGTCGCGGAGATACTCCCTGTCGGGTCGGCATGAGTTCCGGAACCGAACCGCCATCCTCTCCTTCTTTGGAGCGACGGCCCCACGCATGTCGGGCTATGACTCATTCCACCAGGGCTACCTCGACTCGAACCAGGATGCGCCCTCGTGGTGTTATCAGGCTGGCAGTCCCTGCCGCAACATCACGTGCCTCAACAAGATGTTCAAGACGTGCACGACGGTCCGGTGCTTCGAAGGTGTCGACGTCAATGCGCTGGCGGCGATGGTGGTGTCGTATGTCGAGAAATGCTTTCCCCCTGCAACGGCAGTTGGTCAACGTGGATGGCCGACCCCGGCTGAGCCGTTGTCGGCGAGATGAACAACCTCCTTCTCTTTCTGCTGGCAGTGGGACTCGGGTTCGTGACGGCGATTCCGATCGGCGGATCCCAGATCGAGATGGCGAAGCGGGTTCTCAGCGGCCAGCGGTGGGCGGCCGCGATGGTCATCCTCGGTTCAGTCAGCTCCGACATCCTCTATGGCATCGTCGCGGTCTTCGGGATTGCGCCATTCATGGATACCCCATGGGTGCTGGCGGCGTTCAATGCGGTCGGTGCCCTGGTCCTCTGGGTGCTGGCGTTCGTGACCGTGCGAGAGAGCAGGAGGCCTTCCGGCATCGATTGGCAGCACCCGTCGCTCAAGAAGAAGCGGGTGGCCTATGTGACGGGGTTTTCACTCGCCGCGAGCAATCCCCCGATGATCCTGATCTGGCTCCTGGGGGTCACGCTCGCCAAGCAGTTCGGGCTGGCTTCACCCTTTACGCCCGGCGTCAAGGCACTCTACATCGCGGGGGGGGCGCTGGGACTGGCAGGGTACCTCAGCATCCTGGGGATGGTCATGCATCGGATCAGGCGTTCCATACCGGTCCATGCGCTTGGGAAGGTCTATTTCTGGCTCGGCATCGCGCTCTTCGTCTTGTCCTTCTATTTCGTTTACGGGGCGGGCAAGTACTTCCTCCGCGCCGCCTGACCGGGTCCCTGATCTCGCCGAGGTGATCCCAGCGGGTTACCTTCTTGAACCGCGCACAACTCCGGAGTCCTGCCCCAGATGTCTGCCGACGAGACACTGCCGCATACCGTGACCCGTCTCCTTGACGAGGTCGGT
>JADGRD010000350.1 GCA_017881285.1 Pseudomonadota bacterium
AAGACGTTGCTAGTCTATCCTGGAACCAGGTGCGGGTAGGAATTGTGAACGCACTCTTGCCACCGGCGCGTGAGAGCATAGGTGAGTCGATGGGGGTAATCCCGGTCCGAGAACCTTTCGGCCGAACGCCGCCCCAGGGCCGCGCGTGCCTGGACGGATCCGCGGCGCGGGCTTGACCAGCGGATCTGCGGGGATCTGCGGGCGGGAGGTAGCGTGACTTGCGGGCCGGCTTGCCGGTTTTCTCGGATGGCTGGACTGGTCCCGCAGCCGCAGGCACGACGACGTGTCGGCACGACGGCCGCGCCTCTACGCTTCGCCGCCGGGACGTACACGCGAAAGCAGATTCTGCGCCGGCACCAGCCGGTCGCGCCCCGGGAAGCCAGGCGGAACCTGCAGGTCGGCCTTGTCCGAAAGTCCGGCAAGGCCCCGCCGGCCGCGAACCGCGTTGTTGAGGAAAACCTCCAGCCGGCGGTTCTGCCCGCCGCTGCCGTCGTAGAACAGGCTGACGATGGGCATGTCCACGTCGGCCGAGAGGCGCCCGTAGATCGCGGTGGCCACGGTTTCCGGCATGCAGCCGAACGGCGCACAGTTCACCACCATGGCCGCGCCCTGCTGCGCGAACTTGATGGCGCGCCCGACGGAGAGCTTGCCCTCCCCCCCCAGATAGAACGGAATATACGGTGTGGCGATCTCCAGGCACTCCTGGAAGCGCGGCTCGTGCCGGTCGTCGAGGAAGGGGCTGGCCGCCTTCATCAGCTTGCCCTCCCAGTGCTTCATCCAGGTGTAGGTGACGAAGGTGTCGGCCTTCTCCCACGAGATGATGGTCGACGGGAATTCCTCTTTGTAGTTCTCCAGCGACGAGGTGTAGATGATCCAGTCGGTGATGGGCAGCATCCACGCCTCGCCCCCGAAGGTCTCGACCGCGCCGATGACGTCTTCGTTGGCGTAGGGGTTGTTGCGCACGTAGATCTCGCCCACGATGCCGACCAGCGGCTTGCGCGGGCCCGCAGTCTCGATGGCGGCGATCTTCTGGATGGCCGTCCGCAGGGCGGCGGGAATGTCCCCGTGCTCCTCGATGGTCCGGCACACCAGTTCGGCGCCCTCGTTCACCACCCGGTCGGTCTCGCCGACCCTGACCTCGTAGGGCCGCACCTTGCACTGAGCCTTGAGCAGGATGTCGGCGCAGGCGATGGCCTTGAAGAGCGACCGGCGCATGGGCCCGTCGAGGCCCTGGTAGGCATTGTTGGACGCCGGCGCCAGGAGGGCGACCTCGTGACCGAGCCCCTCGCGCTCGAGGATTTGCCGGTGCAGAACCGTGTACTGGCCGAACCGGCACGGGCCCTTGGAGCTCGGCATGAAGAAGGCGTGTTTGCCGCCGCGGGGCTGCTGCCGCAGGGTCTGGAGGAAGGTGCCGATGGTGAGCGCGCAGGGCAGGCACTCGGAGCCGCGGGTCAGCGAGCGGCCGAGCTCGAACGACTCCTTGGTCTCGTCGGGCAGCATGCGCGCGTCGTAGCCGTGCGAGCGGAAGGCCGAGGCGAAGAGGCGCGTGCCGAAGGGATGCATGGGTGGCAGCCAGATGGTGCGGCCGTGCATGTCGGACGGCTCGGGGCGCACTGCCATGCGCGGGCCGCGCTCCGGGCGTGGGCGGCGGAGCACGTCGAAGAAGGCCTCGAGCCGAGTCAGATAACCGGCGTCGGCGCCGTGCTCGTCGAGCTCGAGCATGAGCAGCGGCCGGTTGCCCATGATTTCCTCGGCATAGGAAAGCAGGAAGCTGTCCGGCCCGCACGAGAAGTTGGTCAGGTAGACCACGTCCATGCAATTGCTCTCGGCAGCCCTTTCCAGGACGGCGAGGATCTTCTGGCCGTAGCTCCAGAAGGCATTGCGATAGCGCTCGCCCAGCCGGTCGAGCTCGGGCTTGATGAAGTCCATGGGCACGACGGTGCGGCCCAGATCCGCGATCTTCTGCGGCAGGCCCAGGTTGGCGCCGGCGTCGTAGTTGTTGTAGGGGCGGCCGACGAGCAGGATGAGGCTTTCCTGGTTGGCCTCGGCCTCGGCCAGAAGCTTCTCGCCTTCCGCGAAGCAGCGATCCTCGAATGCGGCCTGCACCTGCAGGCCCGCGCGCCACGCCTTCTTGATCTGCCCGGACGAGCAGCCGAGCGGCCGCGACAGCTCGTCGGCCAAGGTCTTGATGATCTCGTTCTCGCGCATGCGCATGTCGACCAGCGGCACCAGCAGGCGCGAGACATCCACGTGATTCATCGTCAGCGCCGTACGCGCGGCGGCGCCGGTGCCCTGCACGAAGGGACACACGGTGGTACCCGTGGTCTCCTCGTTGGCCGGCGTGTTCTTGACGTGCGGAACGAACACGAAATCGACCCCGTCCTCGATGGCCAGCTTGGCCACATGGCCGAGCGCGAGCTTGGCCGGGAAGCAGAAGTCGGCACCGGCCATGCGCGGGCCGAGCTCGCGGATCTCGTCGGTAGTCTGGCCCGAGAGCTGCACCTTGTAGCCGAGCGAGTTGAAGAACCGCTGCCACATCGGGTAGTAGGTGTACATGATCAGCGACTGGGGAATGCCGATCACGCGCGCGTCGTCCGCCACCTTGACGCCCGCGCCGGCTTCGCGCCACAGACGCTGCCGCAGCCGCAGCATGCGGTCGTGCGGGCTCTTGCGCACCTTCTGCTCGCCGGGCTCGCGGCCACACATGTAGCCCCACGACGGCGAGCCCGCGACGCCCTCGATCTCCGCGAAGGTGATGCTGCAATCGTTCTGGCATAGGTCGCAGGTTTCCTTGCGCAGGGTCACCTTGCGGCCTTCCAGATCGAGCCCGTGGAAGTGGGATTGGGTCTGTTTCTTCTCGGCCATCGCCTGCCGGGCTAGCCGGGCCACGCCGAACGCCCCCATGACATGGCAGTAGGGCGACACCACCACCTCGACGTCGAGCAAACGCTCGAAGGCCGCCACCAGCGCCTTGTTCCGCGCCGTCGCACCCTGGAACATGATGCGCTTGCGGCTATAGTGCCGGTTGCCCACGACCTTGTTGAGGTAGTTCTTGGCCACCGCGACCATGACCGCGGCCAGCGCCTCCTCGCGCGTGGCGCCGCCCTCGATGAAGCGCATCACGTCCTGCTCCATGAAGACCGTGCAGCGATCGGTGGCGCGTGGGGGCTTTCTGCCCAGCACGGCCGCACCGACGTCGGCGACCTTGTAGCCGAGCTTGTTGGCCTGCTCCTCGATGAACGAGCCGGTGCCCGCGGCGCACACGTAGTTCATGTTGGCGTCGCGGATGTGACCATCCGCGATGTGCATGTACTTGGCGTCCTGGCCGCCGATCTCGAAGATGGTGTCGACCTGCGGATCGGTGTAGGTCGCGCCAGCCACGTGCGCGCTGATCTCGTTGACGATGCAGTCGGCGCCGATGACTTCGCCGACGATCTTGCGGCCGCTGCCGGTGGTGGCCACGCCCAGCACCTCGATGCGCGTGCCCTTCTTGCGCTCCAGGGCGAGCAGGGCGCGGAAGAGCTTTTGCGTGGCGCCAACGGGATCGCCGGAGGGCTTCCTGTAGATGTCGACCTTGAGGTCGTCCTTGTCATCGATCAGCGCAAGTTTCGTACTTGTAGACCCGATGTCGATGCCGATGTACACGCGTAGGGTCTGCCCCACGGGCCAGGACACTACGCGAACTTCGTTGTTGTCGGCGTCGACGTAGGACTCGGCGGTGGCGAAGTCCGGGTACTTGGACTTCTCCAGGGTCAAGGCCCAGTCGTGGTACTCGACATCGCTGCTGGTGGCGATGCGATGAATGGCATCCCGCGAGGGCAAGCGCTTGGGCACGCTGCCTTTGCTCGCCGCACCGATGGCGCCGGCCAGGTGTGGCTGCGACGGAATCCGCAATAGTCCGGGGTAGGCAGCATCGAGCCAGCGCAGCACCTCCTTGTTCAGCGCCACGCCGCCCAGAATGGCAGTCGGCCTGTCGAGAGGCTTGGAGCGCAGAAGCGTTCCGATGAGGGTGCGGGTCATGCCACGGCAAAGGCCCGACCACATGGCGGCCTTGCTATAGCCTTCTTGCTGGCGGTGAATGAGATCGCTCTTGGCGAACACCGAACAGCGGGTGGCGATGGACGGCGGCTCGGCGACCTGGCCAACCAAGCCAGCATCGTCATAGGAGATGCCAAGGCGAGCGGCCTGCTCGTCGAGAAACGAGCCCGTACCTGCCGCGCACATGGAGTTGGTTGCGTAATTCTGGAAGTGCCCCTGGGCGTCAAGCTGCACTAAAGTAACCGAGCCCCCGCCGATATCGATGATGTTCGCGACATCGGGGAATTGGGCCAGCACGACCGGGATCTGGCAGGACGCGAGGTCGAGCCTGGGCAGCTCGAACGATTCGCAGAAGCGCGCCGCATTGGATCCGCAGAACCCGATGGCGTCACCTCCGCTGACCGAAAGCTCGGCCATGGCTGCCTCCAGCGCCTTGGCGGGTTCGCCGCGGTGCCGGGCGTAGAAGGTCTTGACGACTTTTTCCTCGCTACCAAGCCGCACGGCCTTGAGGGACACCGCGCCAATGTCGATTCCGATCTTCCCTGGGTTTTCCTTCATCAGAGCCTTTCCATGGAATCAGATGTAGGTGTCCATCGGTGGCGCCGATGCCTACCACGGATAACGTCGATTCGCTAACGGGAAGAGGGCGAAGAACTCGATGCGTTACCCATTCATCATGTGTCCGCATGGGCCCAACTTTCACCGCCATCGCCCTGGGCGGCCGTATTTCCGTCCAGTTCATCATCGCGGCGACCGGTCAGGTGATCAACTCCTTCATCCAAAGCACGACCATGGGCAATGTCCGTGTCGAGAAGTGCGTCGTCGATGCGGTCAAGCGCTGGGAATTCCCGAAGCCAACCGGCGGAGGCATCGCCATCGTTTCCTATCCCTTCAACTTCGTAGCGGGCGGCGGGGGGTAATTTCTCCTCCAGCACGGGGGCGGGCGCCTCCCCCGGCCCCGTGCTACATTTTGCCTTCTCGCATTGCTCATCTTGCTGCGAGACCTTGCACCCCT
>JADGRD010000351.1 GCA_017881285.1 Pseudomonadota bacterium
CGGCCAGCAGCGCCAGTACGATGCCAAGGAGCGACACCGGGATCGTGAACAGCATGACGAAGGGCAGGCGCAGCGACTTGAACTGCGACGCCATGATCATGAACACGACCATAATGGCGAGGGCGAGGGCCATGCCCAGACCCGAGAACGTCGTGCGCATCAGCTCCACTTGACCCACGAAGCGGATGTCCAGTCCTCGCGTTCGCGGATCGGAGGCCAGCTTCTCCTCCAGTTCGTGCGCGGCGCTGCCAATATCGCGCCTCTCGGTTTGCATGAGGACGTGCGCCACGCGCTGAAGTCGGTTTCGTTCGATGGCGATGGGGCCGAGCGAGCGCCGGATGTTGCTGTAGGCCCCCAGCGTAACCGCGTTGCCGGTATCGCCGATGCGCACTGGGACTCCGGCCAGAGCGGAAGGATCGTTGACCACCCGCCCGTCGAGGTAGGTGACGACGTAGTAAGACTGCCCGTTGGCTCCGTCGATCCAGACGCTGGGTGAGTTGATGTTGCCGAGGGTTGCCTCCAGCGTGGCTTGCGCGGCGGCCCGGGACGAGACATGGACCATTCCCGCCTTGGTGCGATCGGTTTCGACGCGAATTTCCGGGTAATTCACCTGCAAGGATGGATAGATGTCGCGAATTCCTGGCACCGTGGCGGCCACGGCTCCGACAGCCTTGGACTGTTCTTCCAAGAGCTGGAGGTTGTCGCCGGAGATCTCGACCACCAGCGGGGCCAGGTAGCCGTTGGAGAAGACGCTGGCCACCAGGCCGCCTGGCCATTGCAGGAATTCCACGCCGGGAAAGTGTCGACTCAGGACCTCGCGCATCTTGTCGGCGATCTCGCGCTGGCTCACCTTCCGCTTCTCGGGCGAGGCCAGGGCGACGCGAATGAAGCCCATGTGCGGTCCGGCGTTGGGGCTGTTCATCGCGCTACGCGCGTTCTGGGGTGAGCCCACGTTGGTGAGGACCAATTCCACGTCCTCCTTCGGCAACTCACTGGCCAGCACGGCACCCATGCTATTGATCTTCTGGGTGGCGTCGGACAGGGAGGTGCCGGGCGCGAGGCGCACGTAGATGCGCTCCATGGACTCGTCGATCTCGGGGAAGAAGGTGCTCGGCAACTTCGTGGCCATCCAGGCGCTGGCGAGAACCAGCACCCCAGCAAAGGCAAGCACCGTTCCGCGGAAGGGAAGCACCTTGCGCAGGGTGTTCGCGTAGCCTTCGGCCACGCGTTCGATGAAACCATGGACCGCTTGGCGCAGCCGGCCGGGGGCATCGTGCGCCAGGAAATACCGACACGCGAGCGGGGTCACGCACATGCTGACGAAGTAGGAAGCGATCATGCTGACCGCGACGGTCATGGCGAGGGGGACGAACAGCTTCTTGGCCAGGCCAGCCAGCAGAACCACCGGCAGCAGCACCGCCATGGTCGTCAGCGTGGAGGCGAGAACCGGCAACGCGACGGCATTGGCCCCCGCCAGCGCCGCCTGATAGGGCGTCAGCCCTTGGCGCTGGTGGCGCAGTATCGATTCGAGGACGACCACGGTAACGTCGACCAGGGGTCCCATGGCCAAGGTGAGACCACCCAAGGTGAAGGCATTCAGCGTCTGGCCGTTGGCATGGAGAACGAGGAGGGTCACCGCGAAGGAGATAGGAATGGCGACCGCCGCGATGAGCGTGCCGCGGACGCTCTGAAGAAAGAACAGGATCACGAGGGCGATGAGCACCAGGGCTTGCGCCACCTCTTTCTGCAAGCCTTGGTACGTCGCACGCACGAAGGTGGACTGGTCGAAGATGGGCTTCACTTCCACGCCGGGAGGCAAGTCCTTGAGGCCGTGGACCAGCTTTTTCACGGCATCGACGATTTCGAGCGTGTTGCCGCCAGGAATCCGCAGGACGTTCAAGTACACGGCGTCGTTGCCGTTGACGGCAACGGATTGCGTTTCAGGGGATCCCCCGTCTTCGACCCGGGCGACATCGTGGATGAGGACCGGCTTGCCGTTACGCAGCTTCACCATCGCGTCGCCGATGTCGCTGACCTGCTGGGCGACGGCGTTGGTGTAGACGTTGGCGTCGAAGGCCGCCGCGATCAGCTCGCCGGAAGGCAGCAAGGCATTCGACTGCGCCACCGCGGCCGCGACATCGGTGGAGGTCAAGCCTCGCGCCTGGGCCCGGGCCGGATTCACAATGACGTTGATCTGACGCTGCCGGCCGCCGTTGATGGCCGCGCTGGCCACACCGGGAATTCCCTCGAGGATCGGCTCGATGGAGTTCAAGGCGTAGTCGTAGAGCTGCGGCCCGGAAAGCCCGCCCCCCGACACCGCGACCTGGATGACTGGGGCGTTCGAGGGGTCGTATTGCAGGACGAAGGGCGGCAGGACCCCGAGCGACTTGGGCACCGCCGACATGGCGAAGGCGACCTGTTGCTGCACCAGGGTTTGCGCCGAATTGAGGTCGGTGCCCCACTTCAGCCAAACGAAGACCACGCTCAGGTTGTTGCGCGAATTGCTTTCCACGTGGTCCACGCCGGGGGTGGCGCTGACGTATTTCTCCACGCGCCAGGTGATGGTCTTTTCCACATCCTTGGGGCCCAGGCCCGGCGCCAGGGTGCCCACCACCAGCACCGGCGGCGTCAGCTCGGGAAAGGTGTCGACGCTCATGCGCGGGGTGACCACCAAGGCGAAGACGACGAGGCCAATGCAGATCATCAGGATGGCGATGGGGTTGCGCAGCGCCAGACTCGTCATTCGACGCCCCCTTTCACCTCGGCGGGGCGTGCTGGCGCGGCCCGCTCGATCTTCACGTGGAGACGGTCGCCGTCCTTCAAGAGAGCGCGACCCTCGGTGATGACCAGGGCCTTCTCGGCGAGCGATGGCGCCAAGAACAGGTTGCCCGCCTTCTCGCCCAAGACGTCCGCGACGACCTTGCGCGAGCGCTCGTTCTCGGCCAGGAAGAGCGTAGCCTTGTCGCCCTTCACGGCGCCGGCGGCGAGGGGAATTTCCACGGCCGCCACGGGCGCGCTGGCAGCCACGGTCATTTCCGCGGTCGTGCCGACGGGCAGCGAGCGGCTGGGATCGGGAAGGTCGACCTCGAAGTGCACGGTTCGCGTCGACTCGTCGGCCGCGGGCGAGCGACGTGCGACGGTTCCCACCAGGTGGCGCCCATTGGCCAGCGCGCGGATGGAAACCTCGACGCCGGGCCTGACCAGGTCGAAATCCTCCTCGGGAACGTCCGCGCCCACGCGAACCGTGGTGCGGTCGATGACCGTCGCGATGGATTGTCCTGGATGCACGTAGGCGCCGGGATCCGTGCTGCGATCCGAAACCTCGCCGTCGAACGGCGAGCGCAACACGCAGTCGCTGACCTCCAGGGTGGCGCGTTCCAGGCTCGCCCTGGTGGAGAGCAGCTCGGCCTGCTTGCTGGCGCTTTCGGCCTGTTTCTTTTCGATCTCGTTGGCCGAGGCGAAGCCGCCGTGTTCGAGCTCCGCGACCCGCGCCGCCTCGTGGGCCAAGGCCTGCTGCTGGGTCTGGAGAGCGCGAGCCTGCATCGAGACGGCCTGGCTGGTCGCCGAGGCGTTACGGCAGTCGAGCGTCCCGATGACCTGTCCGCGGCGGACGCGGTCGCCTGGCCGCACGAGCACCGAGCCGACGTAGGCGGAGATGAGCTGTGGCCCGATCTTCGCCTCGACCCAGGGCAGAAGCGTCCCCACGTACTGGCGGGACGGCGTGTACAGGGCCCTGCGTGCTTCGACGGCGGTTACGCCCACCGGAAGGGATGCCAGCGCCACCTTGTTGACGTTCGCCGTGGCTCTTGCGACCAGGAGAAAGCCAACGGACAAGACCAGGGCGACGCCGCCGGCGATGATGAAGGGAATGCGGCGGCGCGAACGGACGCCGGTCGCGGCGGGCGCAGTGGGTTTGGGAGACGCGGGTTTCTCTGCGGTAGCGGTTTTCATGCATCCTCCGCCAGCAACTTGCCAAGGACCGCGCGGGCTCGCGAAAGCTCGAACTGCCCGCCGGCGAGCTGGATCTCCGCGTCCGTGCGCAAGTACTCGGCGTCCGCCAGCTCGAGCGCGGTTCCCAGTCCCGCCTTCCAGCGCGCCTCGGCCTGCGCGTAGTTCGCTTGCGCTGCCTCGACGGAGCGCTGCAGTCCGACGAGCGCATCGTGCGCCACCTGGGTCGCGAGATAGGCCCGCTGGATCGCGGCCACTTCCTCTTGCGCGATGGCCGCCTGGTCGCTTTGCAGAACCCGCTCCCGCGCCGCGGAGGCACGCCCACGCGCCACACTGACCGGGTCGTAGAGTGGCCAGCGCACGACCAGACCGACATCCCAGTTCGGAACGTCGGGCACATACCCGGCATAGGTCGCGGCCGAGCCCGCGTTCGGCGCGGCCCCGCCCGCACGACCGGAAACCGCGCCAGTGAGGAGCAATTCGGGGCGCATCTCGGCGGCGATGGCCCGGGTCACCGCTTGCTGTGCAAGGAAGCGGGCGCGAGCCTCGATCAGCAGGGGATCGCGGGTGGCGCTGGCGGCGATGGCCTGCTCGAGCGGGGGGAGCGGCGGAATGTCCGCCAGCTCTTCCTTGGCGTCCAGCATCCGATCGGGAACGCCAACCGCCGCGGCGAGCACCACCTCGGCGCTGGCCAGGCCGCCTTCGGCCCTCATGCGGTTGACGTCGAAGCGGGCCAGATCGGCGGCGGCGCGGGTGCGCTCGATGGGCGCGTAGAGTCCACTCTTGACGCCTGCCTCAGCCAGATTGCTGTGGACGCGGGTTCGCTCGTATGCATCCTTCGCCGCGCGCAGCACCGCCTTGGCGCCTTGAACCGCGAAATAGGATTCCTTGACGACCAGCCGGATGCCCAGGCGCTCGGCTTCGGCGTGGTAGCGCTCGCTCTCGACCGCGGCGTCGGCAGCGGCGCTTTGGGCGCCGATGCGACCGAAATCGTACAGCTCCTGCGCGATAGAGACGGCAGCGAGCGTCGATGCCGATGGCGCCCAAGCCACGCTGCCGCTGTCGACGATCCTGGTCGCGCCAATCCGCGGCAAGGCGACCT
>JADGRD010000352.1 GCA_017881285.1 Pseudomonadota bacterium
CCGGATGATGCTCGAATGATCGCATTCTTGTTCCGTTGTCGGCGTACGGGACGACTAGGTCAGATCGCTCCTGGAGTTCTGGCCATGCTAGCCCATGTGGCCACCCAATGGCCGGATCGGCCCATCGAAATCGTGTCGGGATTTCGAGCCCCGCCTTTTGGTGCCCCCCACTCAAAGCACTTCAAGGGCCACGCGATTGATCTCCGCGTTCGTGGGGTTCGGACAGCCCATCTGCGCGACTTTGTTTGGCGCGAACACCACGAGGTCGGTGTCGGCTTCTACGCGAAGGAGAACTTCGTCCACATGGATTGGCGTCCAGGTGAACAGGATCGCGCGTGGACTGGTTCCGAAGAAGCTGGCTCGGAGCAATACAATCCTCGATGGGCGCGAAAAGCCCGCCGTACGCTGCCGTCGCGTGGAACGATGGTCGCGAGCGCTACCGGGTTGGTGGACACGGTAAGGTAATCACTCGGCAGCCCTGCTGGGCGTGGTTTTTCAGCTTGTCCTCATTTCAGCTGCTTACGTCGCCGCCAGAGAGCATCGAGGCTCCACGGGCCGGCGCCGTAGGCGGCGAAGAACAAGAAGATGAAGCAGAACAGGACCGCCGCCTCGCCGTGGTTCTGGATGGGCCAGATACCGTGGGGCTGGTGAAACTGGAAGTAGGCCACGGCCATCTCGCCCGAGAGGATGAAGGCCACGAGCCGCGTGAAGAGGCCGGCCAGAATGAGCAGGCCGCCGACCAGCTCGAGCATGCCCCCGATCCAAACCTGGGACATGAGCTTGGGATGTCCTCCGTGTCCGGCCGGGATGCCGCCGAACCAGTCGAGCAGCTTCATACCGCCGGCTTGCATGAAGATAAGCCCCGCCACCAGGCGCAGCAGGAGCACGGTGATCGCTATCGCCCGATCTCTGTTCACGGTATGCCTCCCTGTTTCTCGAGGAGTCCTTTGAGGATGTTGAGGTCCTTCTCGACCCATTGCGCGTCCTGCGAGAACTTCTCGTCCGTCATCTCGGGCCGACGCAAGAGCGTGAAGGAAATCTCGCTGCCCGTGCCCATGGGCACGACCCGCATCGGGTTGGCGATGGTCTCGCCGGTCGCAAGCACGACCACGTGGTCGAGCACCCCGAGGCTGTTCTTCTTCGCCATGCGGATCTTGACCTTCCCCATGGGCGAATCCGCGATCCATTCGCCCTTGACCTTCTGGATGGATCCACCCAGGCCCGTCGCCCATTGCGGAATATTCTCCGGCTTCGAGACGAAGTCGTAGACCTCCTGGGCCGGGCGATCGATGAACACACCGAGGTGCCGCGCCTCCCGCATGGCGCTCGACATGGTCAACCTGGTCACGTCGTTGGGGATGAGGCCGATCTGCTGCAGGACGCCCAGCCGATCGACCTGCAACCAGTTGCGGGCGATCTTTCCTGCTTTGATTTGGTAGATGACAATCCCTTCGTTGCGCACCGGCCTTGCGCTGGCCGGGATTCCGTTGAAAGTGCCCGTGTGCGTTCCCAGCCACTTCCAACGGATCGCGACCCGGTCGCCCTCGGCCACCACATCTTCAACGGAGAAGCGGACGTCCGGGAAGCCCTGCCGGAGCGAGGTGACGGTGGCCGCGTAAGCGGACGGGCCTTTGTCACCCCGGGGGCCAACGTATTCGTCTGAGACGAACCGAGCAAGCAACTCCAGCTTGTTTGGATTGATGCACTCCTCATAAAGCCGCCGCACGAGCTGCCTGTTGTTTTCCGGTGTATTTTCCACAGACGTCTTTGCCCTCACGGGTTCGGATCCGAAACCGACGATCAGTGCCAGGAGTGCCATTGCCCTCACGTGTTCCTCCCTTGTGTCAGGATGCCCCGACGCGGAGCGTCTTGCTTGGTACCTCCCTGGTACTTCGATGTCGAGCTGGGACATTCGATCCCCCTGCCAGGTTGATTTTCCACGCGGCCAGACCTGCAAGTACCAGATCAAGGACTACACGCTCACCAACACGGACAAGCGCGTCTCGAACATCCTGCAAGGGATCACGACGGCGACGCTGGATAACCCCGTGCCCCTCACGCGCTGGGGTTCGTTCCCGCTGCCCGGCGTTGGGTTCGGCATGAGCGAGGCCAGCTATCGCCACGCGGTGACCCCCGTCGTCGACGGAGCCCTGCCGGTCGGCATCGTCTTCGACGACAAGGCTTGGGCGGTCAAGGTGGCGACCAATGCGCTGTGGTTCTACGTCATCGTTGGCTTCCACAATCAAGGCACCGAGGTCGTCTGCATGGAAGCACCCGAGATCGGCAGCGTCGAGAATTCCGCCAACCTCCCGGTCTACACGGACATCTGGAACACCACCGCGGCTCCGGCCGAGACGGTGTGGACGACGGACACCGTGTGCCTGCGTCCGGGGGAGGCGGGCTGGACCTTCGCTTCCGTGAGCGTCGCCGCGGGGGACTCGGCCGCCTTCACCAACGCGGCCTTCGCCAAGCTCGCGGCGGCGGCACGGACGGGGCCTTTCTCGGAGGCCGTGGCCCCCACGCCGTACAAGTTCCGCTACACGCCCGGTGGCGGTGTCCACGTTGAGGTGATCGATCCCGCCAGCGCGATCCGGCTGGTGTACCTCGACGACCAGGGCCTGCCCGTCGGCCCCGACGAGAGCAGCGACTCGCTTCCGGCCACGCAGTCGGGCCTCGTTCACCTGGTCTACACCTTCTCCTTTGCCGAGCCGGACGTGCTCGGCACCGCGACCACCGTCCTGGTCTATACCGCCGAGTGAGCGCGCCTAGCCGGACACTTCCAGAGCGGCTCAATTGCTGCTCGCAGCCCGCGAGCATGACCATGACCGGCGCAGGTCGCTTCTGCGCGAGCTCGAGGACCTCGTCTCCGCGCGCGGCGCACTTCCCCGCGGCGCCAGCCCGTAACTCTAGGACCGTCCAACCGCAGCCTTGATGGGTGTCTCCATATCTTCTGGAATGGCGTCGTCAATCTTGCGCTCGCGAACCGCGGGAAGGTACAGGATGGTGGCACCCGGAGAGTGGTTGCGCAGGTGATTCGCCAGGTCACGGTCCGTTTCACGGATGTGATAGATGAGCCAGTCCTCGAGCATGAACTGGACGGCGAGCTGGGCCTTCTTGCCCGACCCTTCCTGCTTGGCCTGCGCGACGATGCCGGCGATCTCGCGGCGCAAGCGATCGTGGAATTCCCGGTGGAAGCGCGCGCCAGGGTATGCGGTCTGATCCATGGCCGCCTCCTCGGCGGCGAAATGATCGACAGTGTAGTTGACCAGGAAGGTGAGCGCGCGGTGAAAGACCGCGGGAGTCGCATCCTCGGATGATTCGATGACCCGATTGGCCAGATCGAGCAACGTCCGATGCTGCGCGTCGATTTCGTCTACTCCGGTCACGAGATCTGGGGTCAGTTCGAATTTCCGCATCATGTTGCCTCCATTGGCGGACGTGCCTTCAAGATGTGGGTGGAAGACCGTCCGACCTGCTTTCGGACAAGAGCAAATCCCGTACCGTCGAAATGGGGCCACGCCTGCGCGACAGCCGATCACCTTTCGCCGGAGATCCGACGGCACTGCCGAGTTTTCTGGCGTCGGCCCTCCGACAGTATCCGCGGCGAGGTGTCGGCAGGCCCGAGCACCACGGGCCCCATCTAGATGCCACGGGCCACAGCCGCCCGGCGCTCCCCCGAGACGATCAAGTTGTAGCCAGCAGGGCGGCGTGCCTGGCGTCGTCGTCGGCGCGCACCTGCCTCAAATGTTGCTCGCCGTCCGCGAGCGCGGCAGGGATCGGCGCGATGCGTTTCTGCGCGATTGCGAGACCATGCTGACTTCGCCCCCGACAGGCGGCCACGTTAGGTTGGGGCGTCGAGGTGTGGGTACCGATGCTACTCCCTGCGCGCGGCCGGGCATAGGGACGAGTTGACACAACCCTTAATGACAGACCGCAATTACCCTCAGTTACTTTACCGCTTCGACGAACAGCATATATTGAATGAATCTATTATCGAAATGACAATTGTTTCGAAGCACCGGCGACGCGCTTTGTCCGGCCGCGGACACGGTGACGTTGCGAAGGCCCGCATCATTGAGAAACCGGGTCAGCTTCTCGGCCGTCCACCAATTGATATGGCAGGCCCTCTGCTCTTTCTGGATTTCCACCCGACATCTCGATGTGCAATAATTCATGGCATCGACAAAGGTCATCGTTTCAAAGAGATTCCTGAATTCGGCGTCCGAAATCCCGGGGGAACTATTCCCTTTGAAATGCGTTGAGGCATGCGCCGCGAAATGCAGCAGAAACGACTGTTCAATCGAAACCTCCCTGGGCATCCAGGAGAAGAAATACGCATCGTTATTGCAAAGCGCCCGATAGTCGAGATCCACATTCGGGACAACGATGCGAACAATGCCGCCTTTCTTGAGGAACCTTCCCACCTCCTTGAACATGAAGAGCGCGGCCTCGTCGGTTATGTGCTCGATGCATAGACCCGAATAGACCAGTTCCGCCGAATTCGATTCGACGGGGATCGGTTGAACGGACAAGAGATCGTGGGCGATATCCAGCGAAGGGTTGAACCGCCGCCCCACTTTCCAAGGCCGATCGACATCGATACTGGTCCAGAATGGATGATTGATGGCGCCGCCGAACTCGAAGTGTCCGCCGGCGGATATCGTGTAGAAACGCTTCTTTTCGACGCTCTCCCTGCCGAAACGGTCAACGTACATCGCCCGCTCTTCGGCACTCGAGGGGATCTTCTTCAGATCATATCCCCACCTATTCAACGTCTTCTTGATTAGGGCCTTCACAGCCATTGATCCGAGCTCCTTTCGCGATGCGGCATCGCTTCATGATCGCGTCCAAGGTATGCCACAGCCTTCCCGAGGCAGGCGCACTTTCCTTCCCCGAGCGCGGTCGTAGTAGGAGCGTACGGGACAGGCGATGCGCAGATGGTCGTACGGGCTCCTGGTCTAACCTCCAGCCGACGCTGCGCGAAGGTGAGCCAGCCCCTGAGCTCCAGGTAATCCCCTACCGAGGAGAGATTCCCGCGGGCG
>JADGRD010000353.1 GCA_017881285.1 Pseudomonadota bacterium
CCACGTCGCTCACCGCGGTTCTCGATGCCGACGCCTGCGCCAGGGCCGGCGAGTCCCGCGACGACGCGCTCGGCGGCCTTATCGGTTTCTGGGGATGGATGTACGGCTTTCTTGCTCGTAGGTCTGTCCGCTTGATCACAGGAGCATCGTCATGAGTGACCTCTTCGAGACGTCCGAAGCGATAACGGCGATCGCCAAGACACACATTGATAACAGCCGCCAGATCCTCAAATCGAAGCAGCTCGACGAGGTGGGAATCCAGCTGCTCAGCCAGAACCAGGAGCTCGTCACCAAGCTCTGCAACTTCTCGCTCGAAATGGTCGAGCGGAAGGCGGGGCTCGCACGCCACGCACAGCTGGTTGGTGTTTACCCGGGACGACGCCTGGGTGACAAGGCCATCACCTCGGCCATCCTGCACAATGGCGAGGTGATCGACCTGGTCGTCCCGCAGGCGGACCTCGCCCAGAAGATACGGCCCGGTATGATTGGTATCGTCACGGTCGATCACTCCGAGCTCTTGGACGTGTGCGACGAGCCGCCGTGGGAGTGCGCCGTCGGGATCGTCCGGCACATCACCCACGCGAACGGCCACACCACGGTCGATGTGGGAACCGAGCACGGCACCAACGACGTGACGATGCGCCTCGCCTGGAGCCTGCCACCAGTCACCCTCGAGGTCGGCCAATCGGTCTACTACCTGAATCGGTTCGTCTACGGCGTGCGCGGCGGCGGGCGGCTCTCCTTTCTCGATTCCCACAAGCGCTCCTGCGCCTACAACGTCGGAGCCGATGAGGTCTTCGGACGCAATCAGCGCGCGCTCATCCGGAAGATTCGCGCGGCCGTGGATCGCGCACAATACCCCGAGCGCTATCCGAACCGAAACCGCGACGGGGAAAGCCGCCTGCTGGTCTACGGTCCGCCCGGGTTCGGCAAGAGCGAGTCGATTCGCGCCGCGGCGGGCGAGGCGTTTCGGTCCGCGCCGAACCTCGAGATGTTCGCGCTCGACGCCAACGCTTTCCGCTCGAAGTTCGTAGGTGAGACCAGCGAGCGCATCACGGGAACGTTCGATGCGGTCAACGCGCTGGCGAAAGACGGCAAGATCGTGCTGCTGGTGATCGAGGAGGCCACCTCGCTGGTGATGGATCGATCTTCGTCCGCCGGCTATCTGGACTCAGGCGTTTCGCTCCAGGCCACGGAAACGTTCATGGCCTCGCTCGATTCGGCGGCAGGCGGCCTGCACGAGAATGTGATCTTGATCCTCACGTCCAACCGGGCCGATCTGATGGACATCGCAGGTCTGGCGCGTTTCGTGAAGATTCCGGTGAAGACGTTCGGCGTGGACGAGTTCGAAGCAGTGCTCGCGAACTGTGCCCGCAGGAACCACGAGGCGTACGACGGCGCGTGGCAAGACGGCTTCCACGACGCGACTCGGGCGGCCATGGACACGCAGATCGGGACGATCCTCGTCGGCAAGGAGCAGAAGAAGGTGACCGTGCGCCACGTGCTGAGCGGGCGCATGGCGCAGTGGGTGGATCGCGAAGCCGGCAATTGCGTCGACATGGAGATCTTCACCGCGAATGGCAGCGGCACGTGCCGCCTGCGGAAGATCACGCCGGCGCTCGTCCACACCGCGATCGTGGCGCAGGCGGTTGCCGAGTACACACCGTACAGCCTCGCCGACTGCCGGGACAGGTTCCGCGGCACCGATCTGTGCCGCAGCGAAAAGCAGGGGGCGTTAAGCGACCCGCGCGCCTTGGATCTCGAGGAGGCCGAGCTCCACCCTGACTACGACGCGCGGTGGGCTCTGGAAGAAATGGTCGACTCAACCGGGGGCAAGAGCACGGGCTGCGCCCGCGACTGACCCCCCGCAAGCACAGCCCGAGCCCACGTCCTCGGTTTGCCGCTCGACGGCGACCCAAGTGTCCGGCCACGTCCGAGCTCACCGACGCGGCCTGCAACTGCCTCCGTAGCGATCTCACTACCTGCTTCGCGTCTTCTTCTCCTTCAAAGGCGAGACGATCGTCCGGGGGGCCGCGCGACGATCGAGATGGGGCTGGCCTCGAAGGGTGTCGGCTGCTTGGAATTCCACGCCGATAGTAAGACCGGCGATCGCGGTCGGCGCGATCGCGCTCCCCTCCGCTCCTGCTCCTCCCCGATCGAATCGCGCCTTGGGCTGGTTGCGTCGAATGTCAGAGGCCGCCGGCGCGCTATAGTAGCGAGGCGATGTCCTTTGACCCGCCACAGAAGCAGGAAACATCCGCGCTCGTGGGGCCTCGCCCCACGTCCATCGCCGCCCCGGACACTTCCCAGGCCGGCGGCCCCAAGCTTCAGGCGAACGGCCGCAACCGCCTGGCGGGATCCCTCCTCAAGCGCAAAGTGAGCACGCTCTTTCGTCATTTTCCGTCGGCCTTGACCGGCGACGAGGAAGCCATCCATCAGCTGCGGGTCTGGGGCCGGCGCTTGCGCGTTGCCCTGCCCTTGCTGGCAGCGAAGCCCGAAGGCCGCCGCGCTACCCGCGCACGCCGCCTGCTGCGCGAGCTGACCCAGACCGCGGGCAGCAGTCGCGATCTGGACGTCCTACTGGAATCCTATGACGGAAGACGGAAGGCCCTCCCGATGCGAAGCACGGAACAGAATGTCCTGCGCCGCCGCCTGGCGAGTGCCCGCCGCCGCGGCCACCAGCGCATGGTCGAAGACCTGCTCGATCTGCCAATCTCGCAGTTGCGCGGCGACCTTGCCAGTCTGATCGCCCGCGGCGGTCCGCCGCCCTCCGTCGTCTGCGAACGCTTCGCCGCCTTGAGCGCGCGCGAGACCCGGTGCCTTCACGACGGATTCACGAACCTCGGTACCCGCCTGGATGCCACCGAGCTCCATGCCCTGCGCCGGCGCGCGCGCCGCCTGCGCTATGCCGTCGAGGTCTTCGACCAGATTCGCAGCTTCGAGTCCTCCGCCGGCAAGCCGTGGAAGCATCTGCAAGATCTCATCGGCGTCATTCACGACCACCACGTGCTCGCGGAATGGTTCGACCGGCAAGCCCAGAACGACCGCAAACGCGGAAACGATGCTCTCGCCACCACCGCGGACGACGAGGCCGCATGGGCCCGGGCAACCGCGCGACGTTTGCATCGGGAGCTCCTGGCCGCCAACCCCATCGCCATTGTTGCGCGCGGTCTCGCGGCCCTCGGGCAGGCGTCGCCATCGCAGATCGAGTGAAAGCGTTGCGCCTGCTATTCATCCGCCACGCCATCGCCGGCCCGGCCCGCGCCTCGATGCGTGACGAGGATCGCCCGCTGACCGCCGAGGGAAGCCAGAAATTTCGCAAGACCGCCCGGACGCTGGCGCGCGCGGCGCGGAAACCGCGGGCCATCCTGACCAGTCCCCACCTGCGAGCCGTGCAGACCGCCGCCATCGCCGCGCGGGCCTGGGGCAGGCTGCGCCCTATCGTCGTGCCAGCTCTCGCAGAGGGAGACTGGCCTGGCATCTGTCGCGCGCTCGCGCCCTACGAGAGCGGCGACACGATTGCCCTCGTCGGGCACGAGAGCTGGATCTCCGAAATCACCGCGCGCTTCCTCGGCAGCCGCTCTCACCGCGCCTTCGAGTACCGCAAGGGCGGCGCCGCGCTCATCGAAGTCGAGAATCTCGAGGCATGCAAGGGCTCCCTGCTGTGGTTCATGCCACCGCGTGTGTTTCGCCGGATGGGATAGGCTCGATTGGATGGCTACCGAGGGCCGCGTTTCTTGCGTTTGACCGTCTGTTCAGGCGCGGCACGACTTTCGATCTTCGCCCCTCCCACGGGAGGATCGGGGGCGCTCGCTCTGGTGTCCGACAGTCGGAAGCCAATCCCGCGCACCGTCTGCAGCAAGTCGGCCGCGTCGCCGAGCTTGTCGCGGAGTCGCTTGACGTGGGTGTCGACCGTCCGGCTGGTAACCTCGGGGTGGTATCCCCAGACATCGGTCAGGAGTTTCTGGCGCGAGCACATCCGTCCAGGCGCATGCATAAGATGCAGCAGCAGGCGCATTTCCAGGGCGCTGACGCGCACCTCGCGTCCACTCACGAAGACCCGGTGCGCCCTTTCGTCCACGGACAGAATTCCGACCGCCAGGTGATCGGACTTTGTGGGGCGATCCTGCCCTTCAATCTCGGAGCCCGCGTGGCGAGTCTTGAGCCTGGCCTCGATTCGCAGGATCAGCTCGCGCACGTTGAACGGCTTGACCATGTAGTCGTCCGCGCCCGCTTCGAAGCCCGCGACCCGGTCCGCCTCTTCCACGCGCGCGGAAAGGATCAGGACAACCGGCCGCTTCGCCGCTAGCGTCTGGTGGATTCGCCGACAGATCTCCAGCCCGGACATGTCGGGCAGCATGACGTCGAGCAGGACCAGATCGGGGTCGAACTCATCGAGTATCCGCAGCGCCGTGTCGCCGCGATCCGCACTCCGCACCTCGTAGCCCGACGCCTTCAACGCGTATTCGAGGGATCGGCAAAGATCCGCCTCGTCCTCGACCACGAGGAGGCGAGCTCGGTGGCTCGTATTCTGCTCCATGGATGGCCGCACCATCGCACCGCGTGCGTTCCAGGCTCGTGACAAACGTGAGAAAGCTTTGCCCTGGACACCGCGCAAAAAAAGATGAAGCCACCCGGGGCCAGGAGAGAGTGGTCTTCCCCGGGCGGCTTCTTGCCTGGCAGCGAAGCGCAGCCATGCACCTATGATCGTGCGCCATGCCCCGCGGCCCAGGCCCCCAATTTCCCACCAACTAAGCTAGTTGTCCGAATGGGGACGGCCACCCACTCGGTTTCTCCTCGCCCTGGCAGTATCCCCGCCAATCTGCCCAGGGATCTTACGAGGACGGTCCGCTTCTTCGAGTGACACTCCCGCTACACCTGCGTTCCAAGTTGCAGAGTCACGCTGCCATCTCTCGCGTCACAACGGCGTTGAGGAAAGACAACGCAATGGTAACCAAGCGCTTTCCTTCCTTGTTCTAGTCTCTCCGGTCGACGAACAGGAGGAAGACAGCCATGCCAAGAGTAATGCCGCACTTCGAA